>CAYVMM010000092.1:0-5598 GCA_964452535.1 uncultured Gammaproteobacteria bacterium
CGAGCCCCCGCTCCTCCAAATATTCCTCGAGAAGCTCACGCTCCCCCGAGTCCAGCCCCCGCTGTCGGAGGAGATCCGGGCGGCGCTGCCAAGAACGGCCCAAGGCTGCTTTATGCCGCCAACGGGCGATGCGGCGATGATCCCCTGAAAGCAAGACCTCGGGCACTCTCTGCCCCTCGAACGCCTGGGGCCGAGTATAATGCGGGCAATCCAGGAGCTCGTTGGCAAAGCTGTCCTGCGCTACCGAGGCGGGCTCCCCTACCACCCCGGGAAGGAGGCGGGCAATGGCATCGATGATCACCAAGGCCGCGAACTCGCCTCCCGAGAGGACATAGTCCCCCAACGAAATCTCTTGATCGACCCGGCTATTCCGAACCCGCTCATCGATGCCTTCATAGCGTCCGCATAAGAGGATCAGTCCGGGCAATGCGGCTAGCTCACCCACCCGGCGATGATCTAAGGGAACCCCCTGGGGAGTGAGGTAGACTACCGGGCTCCCTTCCGGCATGGAAGCCCGGGCCCGATCGAGGGCTGGACCGAGTACGTCGGGGCGCATAACCATACCCGGTCCACCACCGAAAGGCCGGTCATCAACGGTACCATGGCGGTCACGCGCGAGCTCGCGGATGTCGGTTGTCTGAAGCCCGAGGCGTCCTTGCTCTCGGGCACGACCCAAAACCCCATAGCCCAGCGCCTGCTCCAAGAGCCCGGGAAAGATGGTCACCGTATGGAATTGCATGGGATCACTCGGGGTTAAAATGCCGGGTCCCAGTCGACCCAGATCACCCCTTGCTCCAGGTCCACTTCCAGAACGGTATCGGCCAAAAAAGGGATCAGGCGCTCGCGCTCCTCGTCGCAGACCACTAGGACATCATTGGCTCCCGTATCCAACAGGTGCGTTACCTGCCCTAGCGGCCTTCCGGCCTCGGTGTGCACCCTTTGACCAAGGAGGTCGGCCCAAAGATATTCTTCCTCCTCTCCCTCCTTCAAGGACTCGCGCGGCACCTGAATCCGCGCCCCCAGAAGCTGGCGGGCGCGCTCTCGGTCATTGACGCCTTCCAGGCAAGCGATCAGACGGGGCCCACGACGCTCAGCCGCGAGGAGCCGAAAGGGACTCCGCTGACCTTCTAGGGGCAGCCACAAGCGCTCAAAGCCCAACAGATCCGATGGCTCCGACAGAAAAGAGAAAAGCCGAACGCTGCCGCGAACCCCGAACAGCCCCTGGACTTTCCCAACCGTAATCCATCGGGTCGCATTCGAAGGTGCCGAAGCGGCGAGCGCTTCCTCGCCCCGATACGCGTGGTTTGTCAGCTTCCAGTGATCCCTTCTTTCCGGAGCAGGCCTTTCACGGAGGGGGCTACCTGTGCTCCTTGGGCAAGCCATTGCCGCGTGCGCTCCACATCAATCTTGTATTCCTTACGACGCGAAACGGGATTGTAATACCCCAGCTTCTCAATGAACCGGCCATCGCGCGGACTACCGCGCTCGGCGACCACTATCTGGTAGTACGGTCGCTTTTTGGCACCGCCCCGCGCGAAGCGAATAGTAACCATAGAACCCATGCTCCTAGTGGTGCCTCGGACAAGTCGTGGAAGGCCCGATACTGTATCGAAATTCGATTAGAGCGGGAAACCCCCACCCTGAGAGGCCCCCATATCATTCATCATCCGCTGCATATCTCCCTTTTTCATCCGCTTCATGGCCTTGCGCATCTGCGTGAACTGCTTCAGCAGTCGGTTGACCTCTTGGACTGTAGTACCGCTTCCGCTGGCAATTCGCCGCTTGCGACTGGCCTTGATGGCATCGGCATGGCGACGCTCCCAAGGAGTCATGGAATCGATGATGGCTTCCATACGCTTAATCTGCACTCCATCCATACCAGCCATGGCGCCGTCAGTCAGCTTGTTTCCCATCCCCGGGAGCTTCTCCAGGATGGAGCCCAGCCCCCCCATCTTCTGGACCTGGCGCAGCTGGTCGCGGAAATCTTCCAGGCTCATCCCCTTTCCGGTTTTGAGCTGCTTTTCCAGTTTTTGTGCCTGATCCTTCTCCACGGATCGCTGCGCCTCCTCAACCAGGGAGAGCACATCGCCCATGCCTAGAATGCGCGAGGCCAAGCGATCAGGATGAAAGGGCTCGAGGGCATCGTTCTTTTCGCCCATGCCCAGGAATTTGATGGGCTTGTCAGTTGCGTGCCGAATCGACAGGGCCGCTCCGCCCCGGGCATCGCCATCCGCCTTGGTTAGCACCACACCGGTCAGGTTCAAGGCACTGTTGAAGGCCTCAGCGGTTTGCACGGCATCTTGACCGGTCATGGCATCCGCTACCAGCAGGGTCTCTGCCGGCTCCAGGGCGTGCTGCAGCTCCTGGATCTCCTGCATGAGTCCTTCGTCGATGGTCAGGCGACCAGCAGTGTCGACAATGACCGCGTCCACATTGCGGATGCGCCCCTGCTCCAATGCCCGCTGGGCGATCACCTCCGGCTCTTCGCTGCTGTCGCTGGCAACGAAATGGGCACCAACCTCCTTGGCCAAGGTCTGGAGCTGATCGATGGCAGCCGGCCGATAGACGTCGGCGCTGGTGACTACCACCTCTTTCTTTTCCCGCTCCTGCAGGTAACGAGCGAGCTTGGCGACGGTGGTGGTCTTGCCGGATCCCTGCAGTCCCGCCATGAGGATCACAGCCGGGGGACGGACCGCCAGATTGAGCGAATCGTTCTCATCGCCAAGGAGATGAACCAGTTCCTCGCGGACGACACCGATGACGGCCTGCCCCGGCGTCAAGCTCGCCAGAACCTCTTGACCTACCGCCCGTTCTCGTACCCGCTCGATGAAAGCCTTGGCCACCGGCAAGGACACATCGGCCTCCAAAAGGGCAATGCGGACCTGACGGAGGGCGTCATTGATGTTCTTTTCCGTCAGCTTGCCCTGGCCCTTGAGGGTCTTGAAAACGCCCTGAAGGCGCTCGGAAAGGTTATCGAACATAGCCTAGGATCCATGCTAATTTGTATTGGGTGAACAGCCGTCGTATCTTATGGGGACTAATGCGTTTCTACCACCCCATTCCCCTATGAGCTCCCCGATCTTATTCTGGCTACAGCTGCTAGCGGCTCTCAACTATGGGGGGGCTGCCGCCTATGAGTGGGCCGCTTCCCGAAGCCCCAAGCGCCGACCGGTGGTGTTCGGGCTACTTGTGGGCGCTTTGGGGCTCGTGCTGCACAGCGTGACCGTCGCCGGTCAGGTCTTGGCAGGAGATCAGTCTCTCAACCTAGATCTTGCCTATGCCTTCTCTTTGTTCCTGTGGTTAGCGATCCTCCAGTTCCTCCTCGCCTCTCCTTTCCTGGAGATCCACCCGCTGGGCCTGATCCTCTTCCCTCTGGGCGGACTAATGCTTCTGATCGAGGCCTTCGCTCCCAGCGGGGACAGCCTGATCATACAGGATGCCAGCCAGCCCCTCTTTCTAGGGCATTTGATCCTCTCCTTGCTGGCCTACGGCACGCTTACCCTTGCAGCAGTGCAAGCATTCCTGGTCGGCTGCCAGGAAAGCCAGCTCCGGCACAAGCGGATCGGGCTCTTAACCCGCTTCCTTCCGGCGCTGCAACCCATGGAGCGCCTCCTCTTTCACCTTTTACAGGTCGGCTTTGTCCTCCTTACGCTGGACATCATAAGCGGTGCCCTTTTTTCGGAGCAGATTTTCGGTCAACCTCTCACCTTCGACCACAAGACGGTCCTTTCGTTGTTCGCTTGGATCGTTTTCGGACTCCTGCTATGGGGCCATCGGCGCTACGGCTGGCGGGGGCGAGCCGCAGTCCAGTGGACCCTCTCCGGATACGGGCTGCTCCTGCTAGCCTACTTTGGCGTTCGGGTCATACTGGAGCTCAAGGCCTAGCCTACGCGGCCCATGGAGAGCCCTTCCCTAGCCACTCTTTTTGTTCTGCTAGTCTTTTTACTCGGCCTTTCGGGATTTTTCTCCGGGTCCGAAACGGCCATGATGGCCCTAAACAAATACCGAATGCGACACTTGGCTCAAGCAGGGCACCGGCGGGCCCAAATCACCGCTCGCCTGCTAGAGCGTCCTGACCGACTGATCGGGGTCATCCTCCTCGGCAACAATTTCGCTAACATCGCTGCCTCAAGCGTGACTACCCTGATCGCCCTACGCTTGGTGGGCGAGGCTGCTGTTGCCGCATCCGCGGGCATCCTGACCCTGATCATCCTGATCTTTTCGGAACTCGCTCCAAAGACCTTAGCTACCACGCATCCCGAGCGCCTTGCCTTTTGGGCTGCGCCCATTCTTCGGCCCCTACTGGCTGTCCTCTATCCTCTCGTGATGGCCATTAATGCCGTAGCTAACACCCTCCTCCGTGCCATAGGCCTGACCCCACCTGGAGGTCAGGCCCGACTATCGGAAGAAGAGCTACGTACGGTTATTCAGGAGGAAAGTGCCCGACTCCCTGATCAGCGCCAGCACATGCTTCTCAGCATCTTCGAACTGTCTCGGGTCACAGTCGAAGACGTCATGGTGCCCCGGACCGAGATGATCAACTTGAACATCGAGGCCGACTGGCCCGATATTCTGGCGCAGTTTCGGGCCTCTCCGCACACCCGTTTCCCCGTTTACCGCCGCGATCCCGACCACATCGTCGGCGTCATTCATGGCAAGGACCTGATCCGGCTAGAGGGGCTCGAGAAGGGGCCCCCTTCTCGAGATGCTCTGTCTAGCCTTATCCGGGAGCCCTATTTTGTCCCCGCAACGACTCCCTTGCAGGAACAGCTCTTCGAGTTCCAGCGTCGGCGTCAGCAAATGGGCTTGGTCGTCGACGAGTACGGCGACGTAATCGGGCTTGTCACCCTTGAGGATATCCTCGAAGAGATCGTCGGGGAGATCCAGGATGAGCACGATCTCCCCTTACGGGGAATGATCCGACCACAGAAGGATGGAAGCTTCCTAGTGGAAGGACAGATCGAGGTTCGCAGCCTAAACCGGCAGCTCGGCTGGGACTTGCCGGTGGGCGGGGCTCGCACCTTGGCTGGGCTCGTCATTGAAACCCTGGAAGAGATCCCCGAAGAGGGCACCGAGCTAGAAGTGGCCGGTTATCCTATGAAGGTCATGCGGACCCGGAACCAGACCGTTACTGTGGTTCGGATCCATCCGAAAGCGGAGACGAAGACGGAGTAACAGTCGATAGCCGCTGACGAATGGCCTTGAGATCGGCCCACGCCTTGGCCTTATCCACCGGATTGCGAAGAAGGTAAGCTGGATGGTATGTGACCAGTAAAGGCGTACCGTGCAGGGAGTGCTCAGCTCGACGCAATCGGCCTAAAGGCTGTTTGCTTTCCACCAGGTTCTGGGCCGCCACTCGGCCAAGGGCGACGATGAGATCCGGCGCTACCAGCTCAATCTGTCGCCGGAGATAGCCCATGCATTCGGCCACCTCAGAGGCCTGGGGCTCCCGGTTGTTGGGAGGACGGCATTTCAAAATATTCGCAATGAATACCCCTCCCTCGCTCCGGCTGAGCCCGATCGCGGCCAGCATGGCATCCAGGAGCTTCCCAGCCCGGCCGACAAAGGGCTCCCCCTGCCGATCCTCCTCCGAGCCCG
>CAYVMM010000093.1:0-5542 GCA_964452535.1 uncultured Gammaproteobacteria bacterium
CACACGCCCTTCCCGGCCCTATAGAGGCGGTCAGCGGCGAAGGTCGAAGGCAGCGAACCATTGCCCCGCGCCTCTGGGCTGGCTGGGGTCGTAGTACAGGCAGCACAATCGGAAGCAGCTGGCCTCCCTCAGCCGGGGACCGGTGGTGAGGGTATGAATGACCTCGCCTCCGAGGATCTGGTGGGTGATGGTCACGAAGAGCCGCGACAGGACCTGAGCTCGGAGGACCGTGGTAAGCAGCTCGGGACCGGCCAGCAGATGGATCCGGGAGTAACCCAGGGCGCTCAAGCTCTGGATTAGGGCACCGCCCTCCACCGCCTCGTCCTTTCCGGCAAACCGCACCTCATATCCCTGCTCCCGCCAGTAGCGGACCCGGTCCGGTGCGGCTTGCCTCCCGGTCAGTATGTGCACCGGCTGCCCGTACTGCCCGACGGAATTAGGCATGGAAAAATCGAGGGTGCGACTAATGACAGCAACGCCGGGCTGGGCGAGTAAACCCTGGCGACGCCGCCATTCCTCCAGATCCTTGGAATCCTGCGAGATACCGATTTGAAGAATATTACCGAGCTCGCCCCGTTCCAGGGCGCGGAGGTAATTACCGTGGACCACCTGGCATTCGGCATGGGCCTGGAGCTCTTGAAATAACCGGAAATCATGGGAGTTGGGGAGCTCTTCAGGCAAACCAGGGTCGCCATTGGAAGGCTCGGCAAGTGCGATACGTCCATCTAGGCTGGAAACGAAATTGGCGTAGACGAACGGCGCCTGCGAAGTTCCCCGGCAAACCCAGCCCGAATCGAGGTAGGTCCCTTCCAGAGGTCGCCACTTTCCGGCTTCGGGGTAGAGCTCTTGGATCGCAGTGGACATGGTACTCGCTTTCACCATGGGAAGGCCGATCCGCCCACGGGCCAATTGCCAACTCGGCCAAGGCGGCTTGGCTTTACCAAGGCAGCACCGAGCCATCGGAATGCCAAAAGGTTCCCGTATTATCCAGATTCAATTCGTCCATGCGCCGAATCAATCGCTCAGCAGCTTCTTCAGGAGTAATATGGCCCCGGTGATGGGTCATATCGGTCCGGACAAAGCCGGGATGCAGGATGGCTACCGCGATGCTCCGGGGACGAAGATCCACCGCCAGGGACTTACCAGCCATGTTGAGCCCGGCCTTGCTGATCCGATAGCCGTATTTGCCACCCGAGTCATTGTCGGCAATGGAGCCCATGCGGGAGGTCATCAAGCCCACCTTGGAGCCCTTGCCCAGATAATCCAGCAGGGCATGGGTGACCCGCAAAGGGCCCAGGGTGTTGACCTCAAATTGCGCCCGGATGCGGTCGAAATTCATGTCCTCCAGGCTCTCGTTATGCATCATTCCGGCATTGTTATAGAGCACGTCGAGGGACTCCCCGCGCAGGGTCTCCTGCAAGTGGGCGATGGCCTCACCTCGGCCAACATCGATGCCTTCGACAACCTCGACACCCAGCTCCCGGAGGGACTTCGGGCCATGCCGACATGCGGCGATGACCCGATCGCCGCGTTGGCGCCACTGCCGGGCCATCTCCCAGCCGATACCACGGTTTGCCCCCGTAATGAGCACGGTTTGTGTCATGGGTATTCTCCTCCGGAAAATCGAGGGAAAATTCTTCTCTCTTCCCAACTTCCCACCCTGAAGCCAAGAACAGTCGCTCCCCCCCGCCTCGCCGAGGGACTAGCACCGAGAGGATGCGAATCAAGCGACCTTACAAGGAGGGAGCGATTGAGGATCGGTCCCTTATTCAGGGAAACGCCAATCCAGTCACCGGAATCGGCCCAGTAACGGGAGTAAGAGGCGACTTAGGGGGTGCCCGAAGGGCGGCGGACCTCGGAGCGGATCACCCGTTACCAAGCGGAAGCCCCCTGGCAAAACTAGCGTTGCCCTTAGTGGCCTTATGAGGACCAAAGGCTCCCCAAGCCGAGCTGGATTGCTTAATTTGCCCGAGGGGACCCCCTCGGGCAGGTTAGCCACTAAATGGTCGACATCCCCCACTTAATCGTGGCTAAGTGGGAAGAACGGTGAGGCACCAATCCCGGCTCTTCGCATTGGGGATTACAAGGGCTAGTCCCAAGCTCGGTCAAGAGCCAAGCCGGGCTCTTAGAAGGCTAGTACTAGCCCACCGAATATCGGCAGAGGCCAAGCCGAGCTACAATGACCCTAGAAGAGGGGAGCCAAAATGGGGAACGAAAAGCATCGAGCTGCCCTAGCCCGAGCCGCCTGTGCCCTTTTGGGCTCGCTCCTCCTACTAGCGACGGGGGTAGAACCCACCGGAGCACGTGAGCTCGCGGCCGATCGGGAGGCCTTCGTTGAGGTGGAGGTTGCCGGGGTCGGCATCACCACGAGTGGGGTTCCTGCTGTCCTGCTGCGTCAGCCCAAGGCCGAGGAGGTCGTCCCGATCTTCATCGGCCCCGGTCAAGCCCAATCCATCATCTTGGGGCTGCGGGGCTCGGAAACGCCCCGACCCATGACCCACGATCTTCTCCATAAGGCCTTGAAGGCCCTTGGGGCCGAGCTCGTTCGGGTCTATGTAGACGACATGCGGAACAACACCTTCTACGGCATGATTGAGTTAAAAGTGCAAGGGCAAAAGGCACCCTTGCGCGTGGATAGCCGGCCCAGCGACGCCTTAGCCCTCGGCCTTCGGGCCAATATCCCCATCGAAGTCTCTCCCCAGGTTCTTGAGGCAGCACGCCGCCTGGATTACAAGGGCATCAGGGAGCGAATAGCCAAGGCTGCGGGCATAACGGTCAACACGATGAATGAGACCCTGCGTCAAGCCCTCGACCTGCCTGATCGCCAGGGAGTAGTCGTTAGCGAAGCCATCGGTCCCGCCCGCCAAGCCGGTCTTCGGCCCGGTGCCCTAATCACGGAGGTCAATGGGGAAGTCCCAAAGACATCGGGGAGCTTCCGAGAGCTCATCCAACAAACCCCCAAAGGGGAGCAAGCCACCATCACCTTCTGGCAGGACGGTGAGAGTCATCGCATCAAGGTCCCCGCCGAGCTTCCGCAGCGCCACCCGGCGGAGCAGGCGATTACCCCCGCTTGATACGCCTTTGGTAGCTGAGGAGAGCGACCGCCATGAATGGCCCTGCTCGGCGCGTTTTCATCAGCTACAGCCACGACTCGGACGCTCATTGTGCGCGCGTCCGTCGACTTGCCGACAGCCTGAGGCGATACGGGATCGACGCCCGACTCGATGCCTACTGGCATGACACTCCGCCAGAAGGATGGCCCCTTTGGGCGCAGAAGGGGATTGACGAGGCCGACAAGGTGCTGCTTGTCTGCACGGAGACCTATTGCAGACGAGTCCATAAAGAAGAACAGCCGGACGTCGGCCACGGGGTCTGCTGGGAAGCAGACATCATTTACGCCGAGCTATACGAATCTCAGACGAAGTCCAACAAGTTCGTACCGATCATCCTGAGCCCCGACGATCGACGGTTCATTCCGAAAACCGCTCCTTACCGGTTCGCGTTTTACTGTACAGGAGGACGGCACCGGTTTCGGGCGGCTGCTGCGCTGGCTGCTGGGCCGGCTCAATCCCCCTGCATCCAGGCTGGGGCCAATCCCGAGCCTTGGCCCTCCCGAGGTGCTTCCCCCTTTCGAACTGGACGGCAGTGAGAGCACCAATGGAAGGCCGGTGTCCACGGCGAAGCCGCGGGCATTGAAGCCCAGTCAATCCCCCCTCCGCGTTTCGAGCTGAAAACGCTCGATTGGTATGACGAAGCCGATGCGAACTTCTTTCGGGGGCGCGAGAGCGATGTCCGAAAGATTCGGAATTTGCTGCTCGATCATAGGGTTGTTCGTCTGTTCGGAGCGAGCGGGGTTGGCAAGTCCAGTCTACTGAGGGCCGGGCTGATGCCCGAGCTGCGCAGGCTGGGCTTCCGGGCCGCCGTCGTGCGACCGTTTGACGCTCCGGAGACCGCCATTGCCCGTCAGCTCTCGGAGCAGCTAATCGCGGAGGGAAGCGAGCCGCTGTCGGCGACTCTGGATTTGAGCCGGTTGCGGGGCGAGCTGGCACCGCCCATGACCGAGGAGAATATCCCCTTTCTCTTCCTGCTGATCGATCAGGCAGAGGATGTGGTTTCGCCGGTGGTGCCACCGGAAGCCAAAGAGCAGCTGGTGGACTTTCTTCAGCAGGTCTGGCACGCAGATGAGCGCGAGCGTCCAGCTGTAAAGGCCCCTATCGCCTATCGCACGGATTCGGATTCGCGGCTGGAGCCACTGTGGAAGGAGGTCAGCGGCCTAGCGTCGGGCCTGCCGTACCACACCGTGCGCGGTCTCACGAAAGCGACGATGCGACAGGTCCTTCAGGAAACGGCGGAGCAGGTTGCCCGTGGCATCAGCCCCCCGCGGATTGGGTTGAGGTACTGGCCACGGAGAGTCGCCCGCTCGATGCCTCCGGCGATGTGTTCCCGCCTTATCTACAGATGCTGCTGACCCGTCTGGTCGAGTCGGTGGCCTCGCAATCCGATGGCGATGCCCCCTCCGAGCCCTGGGATCTCGGCGGCATCCGCGATCTGATCGGCGATTTCCTGCGCGCTCGATTGCACTCGCTGGAACAGCGAGGCGGCGACTTTCGGAAGGCCCGACCGATCTTGGAGTCGCTCAGTCGCTCCACCGGCCAGAAGCTGAGCCTGACTGTCGGTGAAATCGCCACCGAGTGCGGCTCGCGCCCGAGTCCGTCTGGCCGGTGCTCAAGGCCATGCAGGCCTCGCGCCTGATTCGACCCATCGGGCCTGACTCCTTCGAAATCCAGCACGACCGTCTAGCGGAATCGGTCATCGAGTCCCTTTCAAAACCAGACCGGGAATTCAAAGCCGCCCAGGAATTGCTGTCCGCGAAAGCGGCCAACCACAACCGCACGAGGCAATGGTTGGACGCGAGGGAGTGCAAGCCCCTGTAGCGCCATAAAAATCGTCTGGCTCCAACGAGCGCAGAGGCCTACTTGATACTCGGCAGTCTGATCCGACCATCGGATGAAACGGTTCTCGGATGGGGGGCCGTGGAGCAAAGCCGGCACCTGCCACTATTACGGGAGCTCGCCCGAGACGACAACGACAGCGACGTTCGTCGGACCGAGATTCAAGGCATTATCAATAGTGATGATCGGGAATCGATTCAAGCCTGGCTGGAAGACGCGAATTTCGATTTGCCGGTCGATGTGCTCGCCATTTTGGACGAGCACCTCTACGCGCCGCCTCGGTCAAAACAACTTTGACATCCCCTTCGGGGAGCTATACCACGAAGGGGAACGAGCGGTTTGTCTGGGGCTCCGGCGACTTGATTGATGCTCCCCTCAATAACGTTTGAAAGGTTGCCCCAAGCCAGCGGATTGACCTAAACCTATATCTACATCGCCCTATTCCCCTCTATGGTGTTTTGGGGGCTCGACGGCTTCTTTTTGAGCACCGAGTGGCAATTCCGAAGGCTTTATGATCACATACGAGAGCTCTCCGAATAACGGATTGATTTCTCAATGAATCTGCGCAATGCCGAGCGCAACCCCTAAAA
>CAYVMM010000094.1:0-5531 GCA_964452535.1 uncultured Gammaproteobacteria bacterium
GCCTGGCCCGTTGGCTGCTGGAAGACCGCCTCTATGGGCAACGCCTCTCCATCCCCGAGGTCCTCGCCTGCGACCCTCACGTCCCGTGGGAAACCATCAAAACAGCCATCTACGGACGCCGGCTCAAGATGCAGGTCAAGACGCGCATAGGCCTTTGGCCCCGAGTGGCCGGGGGGAGTCGCCCATCCGTATCGTTGTTACCCATGATCTGCGGGGTCGTCTTGCCCGGCGCGTGTTCTTCTCGAGCGATCCAGAAGACACTGCCACCCAGATCATTGAGGCGTTCACAAAGCGATGGACTTTGGAGGTCACGTGTCGGGCCCGCAACCGCGGGGCAATCGTGGCCGCCAAGCCACTGAGCGCACGGGACTTTTTATCCTCTGCCTGGACGGGGGGATCCATCTTGGGCACTTTGAGCCCGGCGCCTCTCGTAAGACAGTCGAGAACGCGCGCTGCCGGGCGCCTTGGTACCGCTACAAGAAGGCACCCTCCTTTGCAGACAGGGTCGAGGAGTTGCACGTCGAGCTCACCGCGCACCGTTTTTCCCGAGATCCGGCTGCAAAGCGGTTCTCGAAAAATCCCCCGACCTGTCCGCTCAAATCGCCGCGTCCTTACCCGGCCTCAGGCCTGCAGCGTGATAAAATGGCGAAACTCCAGCTTAGGAAGAAGACCCTGGGTCTTGTGCAGTTGCTAGCCGCAGTTTTTGGGGGCCCACTGCCTTAAGCCAAGCCATGAGATGATGGCGCCGGCGCTTGAAAGCGGGCACCCTATGCTCGGGTAAGCCCTCGGCCTGAGGCAGCTCCACGGTGAGTGGATTCTGATGGACCCCCCTTACCCGGAACTCATAGTGGAGGTGGGGTCCGGTAGCAAGGCCGGATTGGCCAACGTAGCCTATGCATTCCCCTTGTTTGACCTGTTCTCCCACGTGGGCTGAGGCAAAACGGGAAAGATGGGCATAGACAGTGGTGAAGCGGTTGGCGTGGTGGATCATAACCACCCGACCGTAGCCACCTTTCCAGCCCCGGAAGGTTAACCGGCCGTCTCCAGTTGCGCGAACCGGGGTGCCGGTAGGGGCTCCGTAGTCCACTCCTTTATGGGCTCGGCGCCGGTCCAAGATGGGATGCTTACGGCTACGGCTGAAGCGACTGGTGATTCGGGTATATTTGACTGGGCTGCGCAGGAAGGCCTTGCGTACCGATCGGCCATCGGGATGGTAATAATTGGTTTTTCCCGGTCCGTCAGTAAATCGGAAGGCCTTATGGGATTCCCCTTGAGTAGTGAACTCGGCTGCCAGGATTTTGCCTTCATTGACCTTTTGACCATGACGGTAAACCACCTGATATAGGACGCGGAACCAGTCTCCAGGGTGTAGATCGTGGGCGAAGTCGATATCCCAACCGAAGATCTGGGCCAACCGCATGGTAGTCTTCCGCGAAAGACCGGCATCAGCTCCGGCCTCGAACAGACTGCTTTGGATTCGCCCAAAAGCCTCCTTGATGAGGATTTTCTTCGGAAGGGACTGGATACTAGCAGAGAATCCGCCTTGGTCCTTTGTCTGCCAAGACAGATAGCGGGAATCATCAATACGGTACCGGGCACTCGCTAGGTCTCCATCTTCTCCCTGGTGGAACTTAAGGACATGACCTGGGCGCATCTGCCGAACGGGATACACGTCGGAAGCCGCCTGTGCCAGATGCAGGATGGTTGAGGTCCCGATCCCTACCCGATGTCCCAGCTGGGAAAGGGTCTCTCCTTCTGTCAGGACGTAGCTTTGCCACTTTGAGCCATTGGTATCAGATGGTTCCTTTCGGGTAGTAGGCTTTGGTCCTTCCGGGGCGCTTGGAAGGGGGTCCCAGGAGGTGGACAGTGTTGGACTGATGGAGGGTGACAGGGTTTGTGTCTTCGCTGTGACAGGAGCTGAGCTCAGTGATCCTGTTAATCCCCCAGACGCAAACGCTGTGATTAGTCCGACCCCTACGGCCCGCCATTGAAAGGGGAGGGAGAAGCGGTGTCGTCTCTTCATAGCCCCTTTCTGAAGTAGGGGACGTAGGTCCAAGTTTTGGGCGAAATCCCTTCGATATCCCGAGGCCATCCCGCTAGGATCCCTCCTTGTGGGGGGTCAGTAGCGCTTTCCCTTCTATATATAGAAAAGAATCCGTTGTTGTAAATCCTCGTTGGGTAGCTTCGTGCCTATAGTCCGTTGGGCAGCAGGCTAATCTTATAAGAGAATCCAAGTCCCTAAGGCTAGAAAGGAAAAGAATCCGATCCCATCGGTCAAGGTATTTAAAAGCACACCTGAGGCGAGGGCCGGATCAATATTGAGCTGGCGTAAGACCAAGGGGATGATCGAGCCAAAAAGGCCGCTTGCAATCAGGTTAATGATCAGAGCCAAGCCCATAGCAATCCCCAGCTGAGGTAGATCGAACCAGACCCAGGCTAAGGCCGCTCCTAGGACAGCAAATAGAAGGCCCATGATCAATCCAACCCCGACTTGCCGGGCTATAATGCGATAAGTGCTGTCGGCGTGTACGTGACCAAGGGCAATTCCACGAACCATGATGGTTAGGGTTTGAACGCCAGCGATCCCCCCCATACTGGCGACGATTGGCATCAGGATGGCCAGTGGGGGGATTCGAGCGATGGAAGTTTCGAACAAGGAAATGAGAGAAGCGGCCGCTAAGGCGGATATGCTGTTGACCAGTAACCAAAAGACTCGCCTTTGGGCAGAGTGCAGCACCGGTTCGGTGAGATCCGAGGATTCATTGATGCTAGCGAGCCGATAGAGATCTTCCGTGGCTTCCTGCTCTATGACGCCAAGGATGTCCTCACTCTTGATTTGGCCTAGGATGCGGCCAGTTTCGTCGAGCACTGGGAGGCTACGGAGCCGATGCTTGCGGAATAAGGTGGCAACCTCTTCCTGGTCTGCTTCAGGGGTAGTAAAAAGGGGGTTCATGTTGGCCCCCTCAACAACGGGGGTGTCCAACTCAAGGCGTAACAGCTGGAAGATTGAGATAACCCCTGTCAGAACACCCCGGTTATCTACGAGATAGATGTCTTGAATCTCCTCAAGATCTTGGGCTGTCCGCCGCAGCTTGGCGAGCACTTTGCGAGCCCGTGTCTTAGCAGGCACGACAAAAACCTCGCGTTGCATCCGCCCCCCGGCAGTGTCCTCGAGGTAGGAGAGGAGGGGCGCGACCTCGGCACGATCTTCGAAAGAGAGGCGAGCTAATACTCGCTCCGCTTTCGGGTCCTCTAACCCCTGAAGCAGGTCTGCAGCCTCGTCAGACTCTAGTTCTTGAACGGCTTCTGAGAGGATATCCGGGGGGAAATAATCCAGGAGGCATTCCTGTAGGTGGCCATAACTCTCCGTGAGAAGCGGTCCGATCTCACCGGGCCCGAAAAGGTTGAGGCAGCGATTCCGGTCCTCTTCGGGTAGCTGGTTCAGAACCTTGACCTGATCAGCGGGATGGAGGTCCCGCAATATGGCTTGTGCGGAGGTTAGGTCATCCTGCTCTAGGGCTTTCCGGATCCGAGCGGTAGGTTCAGTATTGGCCAGGTTGGCTAAGGGAGTGCTTGGGGGCATCGGGTAAAACAGCTTGTTCAAGTTGACGAAACCAGAAACGATTCACTCCATCATAAACCGATCCGGCATGGAAGCGGCCATCGCGATTTCGCTAGCCTATTGAGCTTGCCTGAAGCGAGAAGCAACTGAGGGGGAAGGTTTTGGCCACCTCGAGCCTGAAAGTCCCTTCCGTCGAGAAGCAATTGACCGAGATTCGACGCGGTGCTGACGAGATCTTGGTGGAATCGGAGCTCCGGGATAGGTTGGAGCGCTCCCTGGAAGCTGAGTGTCCACTTCGGATCAAAGCTGGTTTCGATCCCACCGCTCCGGACATCCATCTAGGTCATATGGTTTTGCTTCAGAAGCTTAAGATCTTCCAGGATTTTGGCCATCGGGTCTTCTTCCTGATTGGGGATTTTACCGGGAGGATCGGTGATCCGAGCGGTCGGAGTGCTACTCGGCCGGCCTTGACGTCGGAAGAAATTGCAGCCAATGCTGAAACCTATGCCGAGCAGATCTTCCGGATACTGGATCCGGAGCGAACCAAGATCGTGTTCAACTCGGCCTGGATGAGTGAAATGTCTGCCTCTGACATGATCCGCCTAGCTTCCCGCTATACCGTGGCGCGGATGTTGGAGCGCGATGATTTCCACAAGCGCTATACGGAAGGTCGGGCCATCGCGATCCATGAGTTTCTCTATCCGCTGGTACAGGGGTACGATTCGGTGGTGCTGGAGGCCGACATTGAGCTCGGTGGGACTGACCAGAAGTTCAACCTGCTGGTGGGTCGTGAGCTGCAACGCCATTACGGTCAAAAGCCCCAGGTGATCCTTACCATGCCGATACTGGAAGGGACCGATGGGGTGCAAAAGATGTCCAAATCTCTTAATAATTTTATTGGGATCCAGGAGGCTGCTCCAGAGATCTTCGGCAAGACCATGTCCATTTCCGACGATCTCATGTGGCGCTACTATGAGTTGTTGTCGGAGCGTCCTCTGGAGACGATTGAGGACCTGCAGCGGCAGGTCCGAGAGGGCCGCAATCCTCGAGACGTGAAGATCGAGCTGGCTCGGGAGCTAGTGGCGCGCTTTGCCGGGGAGCAAGAGGTCGACCGGGCCCAGGAAGCTTTTGAACGCCAGTTTCAGAGGCATCAGATTCCGGAGGATGTGCCTTCCGTTGAAGTGATCGCCGAGGATGCCGAAGGGATTCGGCTTGGGGTAGCCCTGAAATCCGCTGGCATAGTAGCCTCTACGTCCGAGGCCAACCGTATGATCCAGCAAAGGGCGGTTAGGGTGGAAGGGCACAGGGAAACCGATCGCGAACGGTGGTTGGCGCCGAATATGTCTTATCTCATTCAGGTTGGTAAACGACGCTTTGCTCGGATTATTGTCACTTCCCGTTAGCCCTGGACAGCTCCCCTGGAAATTGGCATCATCAGAACCAATAGGCGCCGTCAGGGAAGATGAGATACTGGTACTGTCTGTTGCGGCCATTGACTCTGACGCTCAGAAGGGTATACTAGCCAACTCTTCAGCTGGGGTCGAAAGCCTTTCGGTCCGGCAGCGTGCTCTTTCACAATCTGGGATGAGGAAGCGTTGTGGGCTCCGTCGTGAGGCGGTTTTGGCCGTTGGGCGGGGCGCTGAGCGAGGATTAGGCCGATCCGGTGGGATCGGCGAGGTATGAACTGGAGAGTTTGATCCTGGCTCAGATTGAACGCTGGCGGCAGGCTTAACACATGCAAGTCGGACGCGAAGGCCCCTGCGGGGGTTAGTAGCGTGGCGGACGGGTGAGTAACGCGTGGATGACCTGCCCTCCGGTGGGGGATACCCCGGGGAAACCCGGGTTAATCCCGCATACGTCCCGGCTCTAGTGGGGCTGGGGGAAAGCGGGCCTCTGAGGCACGCTCGCGCCGGGGGAGGGGTCCGCGTCGGATTAGCTGGTTGGTGGGGTAACGGCTCACCAAGGCGAC
>CAYVMM010000095.1:0-5513 GCA_964452535.1 uncultured Gammaproteobacteria bacterium
GGCAGGAAGGCCACGCAACGGACTCGCTGCTCAAGTGGGTGGGGCGAACCGGTAGCCAACTCCGCGCACGGTTTGGATCGCTTCTGCGGCTACAACCGGTTCCAGGGCCCGGCGCAGCCGGCGGATATGGACATCTACCGTCCGTTCTTCCACTTCGGCGTAAGGTCCCCAGAGCCGGTCGAGAAGCTGGCCCCGTCCGTAGACCTGGTGGGGATGGCCCATGAGGAACTGGAGGAGCCGAAACTCGGTTGGCCCCAGGTGAACTTCTTGATTTCCGTGAATCACTCGGTGTTGACCGGGATACAAGCGAAGCTCTCCAGCGGCCAAGACTTCGGTCTGCATCTCGGGATAGCTTCGGCGTAAGAGGTTATCAATCCGGGCTTTGAGCTCCCTTGGGGAGAATGGCTTGGCGACATAATCGTCGGCTCCGCCCTCAAGGCCTCGAACCCGGTGATCCTCTTCGCCTTTGGCGGTTAGTATGATAACGGGCAGGTAGGCGAAGGCGGGCTCCTTGCGGACCCAGCGGCAGAGATCAAGACCGCTCATCCCGGGCAGCATCCAGTCCAGGAGGAGCAGGTGAGGGCGATCCTTTGCCATCAGCTCCTCAGCGGTTTCGGCGTCCTCAGCCGTATCCACGCGGAAGCCCTTTTGCTCCAAATGGTGCCGAACGAGGGTTCGGATCGTTTCTTCGTCCTCGACAAAAAGGATTCGCAAGGGGCCCAGCTGGTCGAATTCGGTATTCATGGCACGGTTTGTCGGTCTTCTCTTGTCTTGCGGGTGATAGGGGTCAAAGCCAGTAGGAGCCTGTGGTCAGCAGCTTGGAGCCGGCACTCATGGCGATTCGAATGGGGAGGGGTAAGGGTTGTCCCCCGCCCTCTTCAGCCCATTCGGCATGGTGACGTTCGTCAAGGTACATCTGTTCCAGTATCGCCCGCGTCTCGGGCTCGTTATCGGGGACTTGGGCCAGATGCCCCTGAAGATGGCACATAACTTGGTGCTCAGTTTCCATCACAAAGCCTAAGCTCCAGCGGTCTCCTGCGAGTCCAGCGGCTGCCCCAAGCGTCATCGAGCCGGCAAGCCACAGGGGATTCAAGAGACTGGGTTGGATGCCGTGATCCTGCATGCGGTTGATGCACCAGTTGAGATGATCTTGTTCCTCTTGCGCCCCTTTTTCCATCTGCGCCGCAACCGCTGGACTCCGAGCAGTCAACCTTTGTCCAAGGTAGAGTCCCTGGGCGGCGACCTCCCCAGCGTAGTTAACTCGCATCAAGCGGCCGAGATGGCGGGCTTCCCCGAGGCCGGGGCGGGGGGCAGAGGGGGCCTCTTTTTGGGGGACAGGACGTTCTTCTGCCGTTGATTGGGGGACGCCAGAAACGGTTCGGAGGGTGCGATCGAACCCGACGATAAGGGCTTCCAAGAGGCGCGCGGCCATAATGACTCCTCACTGTGCTCAATTTAGCCTTGGCATTCTTAGGGAGTGATAGCCTAGAATCAGTCCCCAGGCATACCATGACGCGGCCCGTGAACAGGCTTGCCTACCAGGGCGATGAAAAACTCTTTTCATCGCCCTGGTCGAAGCGGATCCGGCCGGCTCCGCTTGTCTAGAAAAACAGGCCCGGTTGCTTTTCCGGGCTTTCCAGGAAAAGGCTTTTCAACGGCCTGCTAGAGATCCAGCGACTTGTTTGGTTTACCTTGTTTCCAAGACTGCCAAGGGGATCCCCAACGTATCAATGCGGTAACCCAAAGCGCGGATTAGGATAAGATCCTTATGCGACAATTCTATTACAATCATCATATCTTTATTTGCCAGAATGTCCGAACGGATGGGCGCAAGAGCTGCAATGGGGATGGTTGGGCAGGGCAGCTACGTGAGTATGCCAAGGACCGGGCTCGGGCATTGGGGCTTCGTAAGCGCGGAGGGGTCCGGGTTAACCAAGCGGGCTGTCTGGGACGCTGTGCCGAAGGGCCGTGTATGGTTATCTACCCCGAAGGGGTTTGGTATCGCTACCAGGGTTCAGGGGATATTGATCAAATCCTGGAAGAACATGTGCTTAACGGCCGAGCCGTGGTTAGGCTACAGCTTGATCCGGGAGAAGGGAAGGATTAGCCTTGATAATTGGTCCCAAGTCGGCTACATTTACCCGTTTTGCATGAAGCTAGCCTTCTTCCCACTGAATGTTTGGAGTAGGCTCGATGAAGACCTATTCGGCGAAGCCGGGCGAAATTCCTCGAAAATGGTTTGTGGTCGATGCCAGCCAGTACCGCTTGGGCCGGTTGGCCACGGAGGTAGCCCATCGGCTGCGGGGTAAGCACAAACCGGAATTTACGCCCCATGTGGACACCGGAGATTATGTGATCGTGGTCAATGCCGAGCAGATTCGTCTCACTGGTAAGAAGCGAACGGATAAGACCTATTATTACCACACCGGCTATCCGGGC
The DNA here is from genome assembly GCA_964452535.1 of uncultured Gammaproteobacteria bacterium. Taxonomy (GTDB): domain Bacteria; phylum Pseudomonadota; class Gammaproteobacteria; order Thiohalorhabdales; family Thiohalorhabdaceae; genus Thiohalorhabdus. The sequence goes on from CAYVMM010000095.1 coordinate 2,440, forward strand.
GGACTCAAGGCCGTGCCCTTCTGGAAGCGCCATGCTGAGCAGCCCGAACGGATCATTGAAGATGCGGTAGCTGGTATGCTTCCCAAGAATCGACTCGGACGGCAGATGCGGAAGAAGCTAAAGGTTTATCGCGGTAGCGAGCACCCTCATCAAGCACAGCAGCCGGCTCAACTGGAGCTCTAAGGGTTATCTACTAAGGCGATGAAAAGGGTTTTCAACGGCCTGCTAAGGTACTCCGAGGGAAGGTCGAGGGAGACCTTGCTCGCCCGTTGTGGGCAGTCCCTATCCTCGTAATTGAATTGCCTCCAGCGCGAGGTCCGAACGAAATGGCACGGATCCAGCAGTACTACGGGACAGGTCGACGCAAACAATCCACCGCCCGGGTTTTTCTTCGTCCAGGAGGAGGGCGAATCCAGGTCAATGGCAAGCCCTTACACGACTATCTTCCTCGGGAGACTGCTCAGATGATTGTACGTCAGCCCCTGGAACTGACCGAGACCGCCGAGCATTTCGACATCAAAGTCAATGTCAAGGGCGGAGGGTCCAGTGGCCAGGCGGGGGCTATCCGGCACGGACTGGCCCGGGCCTTACTCGAGTACAATCCCCAGCTTCGTCCGACCCTGAAGCGGGCTGGACTCCTTACTCGGGATGCTCGTCAAGTTGAGCGCAAAAAGATTGGGCGGCATAAGGCTCGGCGGAGCCCGCAATACTCCAAGCGTTAAGCCTCTCGGGCAGGCTTTTAGTACGACAATCGTATTAGGCAAGAAGCCACCCCTTGTGGTGGCTTCTTATGGTTATAGGAAGAGCTATCCTGGCTAGCTTGCGGTTCAGCGAGTGTGATCCCAGGGGCTAGATATTGGCACACACAGGGCTAGGGTCGATGACATCGCCGTTGCGGGTGGGCATCTTGGGGGCCTCGGGATATACCGGGGTGGAGCTCCTGCGGCTCCTTCTTATGCATCCCGAGGCGGAAGTGGTGGCTGCAACCTCGCGCCGGGCCCGTGGGGAGCCCATCGCGACGTTATTCCCGTCTCTGCGGGGTCAGAGCGATCTCGTTTTTGAAGAGCCCGATCCGGATCGGCTTGCCGAGCGCTGCGATGTCGTTTTCTGTGGTGTCCCCCATGGTGTAGCCATGACTCAGGTGCCCCGCCTCTTGGAGGCGGGGGTGCGGGTGGTGGATCTATCGGCTGACTTTCGGCTTCGTGATCGCTCGCTCTTTAAACGCTGGTACGGGCAGGAGCATCGGGCTCCCGAATGGCTGGAGCAAGCAGTTTACGGGCTACCGGAAGTGAACGCCGGGGCCATTCGAGAGGCTTGGCTGGTTGCCAACCCGGGTTGTTATCCCACAGCCGTGCAGCTTGCTTTTTTGCCTCTGCTGGAAGGGGGCCTAGTGGCACTCCAAGGGCTGATCGCTGACGCCAAATCGGGGGCGAGTGGGGCGGGAAGGGAGGCCAAGACCCATCTTCTTCTAGCTGAGGCCAGCGACAGCTTGGTTGCCTATGGGGCCGGAGGTCATCGGCATTTGCCAGAGATTGAGCAAGGGCTTGCGCGTGCCGCGAAGACGCCGGTGGAGGTGACCTTTGTTCCTCATCTAACGCCCATGATCCGGGGAGTGCATGCCACTTGCTATGCGCATCTCAAAGGAGAAGGAGAGGGGAGTTTGCAAGATTGGTTCGAGCGGTGTTACGCAAGCTCCCCCTTTGTCGATGTGATGCCCCCGGGCTCCCACCCTGCGACTCGGACGGTCCGAGGGAGCAACTTCTGCCGACTGGCTGTCCATCGTCCCCCTAAGGGGCAACAGGTGGTAGTCCTGACGGTGATCGACAATCTGATAAAAGGGGCGGCTGGGCAGGCGGTACAGAACATGAATCTGATGTTCGGATTGGACGAGAGTGAGGGGCTAATGGGTCCGCCGCTGCTTCCTTAAAGGCAAGGAGAGTCCGCCGCTGCTCTTCTCGCGGCATTTGTGCCGTCCGATCATGGGCCTTAACCGGGTATTTGCTCCCCTTTGGCTAAGGGAAGGGAACTTGCTCCTGGGTAGCCTTTACTAACGAGCGGAAGAAGGCAAAGGCCTGACCCGAAGGAGTGAAGGGGCGGTTAACGCCAGAAGCACAATCATGCCTTATCGTTTAGGGAGGGAATCATGGCGGAAGTCACCGTCGATCGGGAAACCCAAGCAGATGCCTCGGATCCGATCAAGCTTTCGGAAAGTGCAGCAGCCAAGCTCGAGGAGCTGATCGCGCAGGAAGGGAATCCCAATCTCATGCTCCGAGTCTTTGTTTCTGGAGGCGGCTGCTCCGGCTTCCAGTATGGATTTACTTTCGATGAGCAACAACAAGAAACGGACACTGTAATGGCTAAGGGGGGCGTTACCCTGCTAGTGGATATGATGAGTCTGCAGTATTTGATGGGGGCCTCTATCGACTACAAGGAAAATCTCGAAGGGGCTCAGTTTATGATCAGCAATCCGAATGCCGCCACGACGTGTGGCTGTGGCTCCTCCTTTGGGGTTTGATCCTTTTCGAGTTTCGCCCTGAAGCTCCAATGGCCGGCTCTTGTTGGGATCTCCTAGGCTGGAGTTTCGCCATTTTTGCGTCGAGTGGCGGCCAACCAAGCCCGGATCTCACGCCAGGCGTCGGCCCCCGTTGAGCCTGCGTGGTTCAAGAAAACTGTCCTACCATCCGATCGCATGGGAAAGGGAGCTGAGAAAGGAGGTAGGGCAGGGCTATTCCTATCGTAGCCAGTCTCGTGGCTCTGTGCCACCCCTTTGCCCCCGCTTTGACGGCCCCCCTTCCAGAACGTCGCTCAGCTGGTTGCCGGCTGGATCGAGTGCCGGGATCGGCACCCCATCGGCCGGCTCCTAAGGGGGAAACCCAGGACCCGGGGAAGAAGCATCACGCCAGCTTCTACCGCTTTTTCCGTCGCGTTGTGTGGAGCACGGCTGCTCTGGGCCGCATCCTTTTCCAGATGCGGTTGCCCTGGATCCTGGGTTCCGTGATCTGGACTGTGGTCGACGACGCCTTAAACCGACGCAATGGCCCCCGCGTCTGGGGTGCAGCCATGCATTATGGCCC
>CAYVMM010000096.1:0-5497 GCA_964452535.1 uncultured Gammaproteobacteria bacterium
GGAGGGCTCGGCGGAGGCGAGCCGGCGCGCTCCGACCCTTATTGCCGTGCTCCGGATCCGCCATCAGGGCCTCAGCCATCCCCGCTATCAGCCGCTCCCGATCGAGCTCGTGGCCAACCAGCCAGGCCTGGATGGTCAGGATCTCGTCCGCCACTTGGTGGGTCAGCTCGCGGTGGTGGTTCCAGAGCTCGCCCGTGGTGCCGCCGGCGACCAGGCCGGCGATGTTGATGGTTAGGATGTAGAGGTTCTTGCGGACCAGCTCGAACAGCATCTCCTCCTCGTCCTCGATTTCGCGGGCCTCCAGGCCGATGGCGCGAAGGGCGTTAGCCAGGAGGGCCCTATTGGGGCCGTAGACCGGGGAACCGATGATGGGGTTGATGGGCTTGCCGGCCTTTTTCTCGAACCAGACCGCGCTTACCGTGGGCTGGGGGAGATAGTGGGCCTCCCAATCCCGGGGGAGGAGCTCATTCTGGATCAAGCCTACCCGGTCCCGCCACGGCTCGGGCATTGCTGTCAGCACTGGATGGAGATCCGCTTCGCCGACCGTTACCAGTGTTAAAGCTGGCTGAGGGTAGGCCGTGGCCGCCTCGGCCAGGGAGAGAGAACGGGGAACCGGATAGACCGGATGGCCGGCCCTCAAGAGCCCATGGGCGAACACCCCACCCATTTCGCCCACACCGACGAGGACGATCGGTGGCTGCATGATAGTTCTCCTTTTGGGTTGGCTTGGGTTAGCGGGATCGGTTGCTCCCCTCCCGGCTCTTTTTGCGTTTAAGGACCCTTGCGGTGGGCCTTCTCCTGGAGCTTCTGGAGCCGGCGTTGTGCCTGCTCGAGCTGGCTCCGTAGGCGGTCAAGGCGCTCTTTGGCGGCCTTTTCCTGCTGCTTCAGTTTCTCGATGCGCTCTAGGTACCGAACATAGTTCTGCTCGCTGCCTAGACGGATCCGCTCGCCCTCAATCCGGTTCTTACGGGCCTTCTCGTAGAGCGACTGGGCCTGCTGGACCTTCTGCTCTAGCTTGCGGACCCGGATTTTGGCCTCGGTAAGATTAATCTCCGTCGCGGAGACCGCGCTCGCCTCCTCTTGGGACGCCTCGTCCGATTGCGTCGCGTTCTCAGCAGGTTTCTGGGCCCCCGAGGTGTCTAGCTCGAACGTTTGATAATCCTGGCCCTTCGGTGGGGAGTCGCTGTAGTGGACTTTGCCCTCTTCGTCGGTCCATTTAAAAATGGTCGTGGCGGTTACCGTTCCGGCGATGAGACCGAGGAGGGCGCCCGCCACCGCTAGCCAGGCCCTTCGCTGATGGGGAGGCGAGGGGTGGCCGCCCAAGGGGATCCCTGCGGTCGTTGTCTCAGGGGTTGTCCGGCTCTTGGACCGCTGCCGGGAGTGAGGCATGGGGAACATGCAAGTGCACCTGGACGTCTTGTACGCGCGTGTGCTGGCGGATTCGGTGGCGGAGATCCTCAGCGAGGGCGTAGGCCTGCTCTAGGGAAAGCTGCGGCTCCATTTCTACCGAGAGCTCAAGGTGAATCGCCCCTTCCAGATAATGGACGGTGCTCTGCTTCACAGTCAGGGGCGCCTCGAAGCGCTCGAGGCATCCTTGTACCTCGGTTAGCACCTCCTCCCGTTGGGGAAGCAGGGAGACCCCGGCTTCATCGTCCTCGGGATCCACATGGACCTGGACCTCCGAGATCTCCGGTCGGTTCGCAATGAGGTTCTGGCGCGCCCGCTCGGCGATTTGGTGGCCCTCGGAGACGCTGATGGTACCGGGGACGACGATGTGGGCATCCACTAGGGCCTCCGGGCCCATGCGCCGGGTGCGCAGATTGTGAACCGATCGCACCCCTTCGATCTTCTGTAGCCCCGTCTCGATGCGACGGACCTCCTCGGGATCGAGCGCCGTATCCACTAGCTCGCGCACAGCGTCCCAGCCTAGTTTGATGCCCGCCCATACCACCATTAGGGCCACTCCCACGGCGGCGACGGTGTCCAGGACCAGCCAGCCCATCAGAGCCCCGGCGATACCAACTAGGGCGGCTAGCGAGGAGAGGGCATCGCTGCGATGGTGCCAGGCGTTGGCCACCACACTGGGGGCTTGATAGCGTCGGCCTATTCGGTGCTGGATGCGGAATAGCCCTTCATTGGCCCCGACGGAGACAATGGCTGCGATCAGGGCCGGCCAGGTGGGCAGAGGAAGAGCGCCTTCCGACAGACGAACCGCCGCGTTAACCGCGATAAACAGGCCAGCGCCCATGAGCATCAGTCCCAGGAGCACCGTGGCCGCGGTCTCGAAGCGGCCGTGGCCGTAAGGATGATCGCTATCCGCTTCCCGGGCCCCCAAACGAACCGCTATCAGGACAAGGAGATCGGTCAGCAGATCGGAGAGGGAATGCAGGGCATCGGCGATGAGGGCCTGAGAATGGGCCAGTAAGCCCGCACTGCCTTTGATCAGGGCGAGGGCCAAGTTGGTCCCGACCCCGATCCAGGTGATCCGGCGAACGGCGTGGTAGCGCTGCGGATCCGTGGCTCGGACCCCTCCGGCCTCAGTGGTCTCCATCATCGTCGCCCACCTGGAGGAGGACCACGAGATCGTCGCCCTCTTCCCGGGAGTCGATCACGGTGTGGCCGTGGACGCGACACCAAGCCGGGATGTCGTAGAGAACACCGGGATCGCTTGCCCGGATCTCCAGGGTTTCGCCAGGGGCCATCTGCTTTACCTGAGCTCCAGTCCGGATCACCGGCATGGGACAGAGCAGTCCCCGAGCATCCAGGATCCGGGGCGCCTTTTCTGTCTCAGACATGCCACTCCTCGGGGATCTGAGCCGGGGACATGGGCGCCACCTCGGTAATGTAGGGCTCCCCACCAGCCGGGGCAATCTCGGCACGGGTTCGTTCGGCGGTCTTGCCCTTGCCATAACGGGCTGTGATGCGAGCGGCGGTCTTCAAATCCTCTGCCTCGGGCTCGCCCTGGACGAGGGCGAGGGGGCCCGGATGATCCAGATCGCGAACGGCGGGGAAGCGATTGCGGTAGCCGTTCAAGAAATGGTTCTCGCCTTCTTCCCGGGCGACGATCAGCTTGTAGTTCGGTGCGGGGCGGATGTGACGCCCCAGCTTCAAGAGCATGATGTCGTCGAGATCGTATTCTTTGGTGCCTCGGCTTTCCCAGAGGTCAGCCAGCTTGCGGGAGAAATTCTCGTCGGTTAGAAAGCAACAGCCCCCCGCCGGCTGGGAATAGTCCTCGAAGCCGTAATGCTCGGCGAGCGCCATTTGCGGTTTGCGCGAGCGTCCGGAGAAATCGAGTAGGCGCTCGCGATCGACCCAGCCCATGCGCTCGGGAAGGCTCGGCTCCAGGCGTTTGGCACATAGGGGACGCAGGAGACGGTCTCCAGCGCCCGACTCCTCGGCGACCACCGGGAAGGTTTCACGGCGCTGGGATTTGGGGCGCTGGCCGATGACCTCACCGGTGATGACAAAATCGAAGCCGTTGGCCTCCATCCATTCCCGGGCCTTGCCCACCATAAAGCCCTTGCAATCCAAGCACGGGTTCAGGTTCTGACCGTAGCCATGCTTGGGCTGAGTAACTATCCCCACGTATTCTTGGGAGATGTCCTCGATGTGAAGCTTAATCCCGACCTGCTCCGCGGCCCACAGGGCGTTATTGCGCTTGGCCTTGTTCTTGTCCTTCTGGCGAATGGCGTGGGTATGCCCTTCTACGCAGAAGCCGGTGAAGAAATTGATGCCTTCGACGTGCACGCCCTGATCCTTGATCAGCTGGGCCGCCAGCATGGAGTCTAGTCCGCCGGAGATCAGGGCGACAGCCTTGGGACGGTCGCTCATTCGGCGCTCCTCCGTGGCTAGGCTGGGTGGTCACTGGCCGCAACCGGCCATTACCCTTCTCGAGCAGCGGCAAGGCCCTACGACCCGAGGGCGATTTCCCGCCGCCCCAGAGAACCGATTAAAATCGCCTAAGAGATGATAACGTATCGTGCTAGGAAATGCCGCCGCTAAAGGCTTCTTCCAGGAGAGACGCCCATGGCCGAGCAAGGTTCCCCAAGCTCCGGCGAGACACCGGAGACCATCTTGGCCCGGGCGCGGGAGCGCGCTCGGGCCAGTCAGCGCCCCTTTGAAGGCGAGCTTACCCCTACCGAGGCCTACACCGTGCTCAAGGCCCTCCCCAATGCTCGGCTGGTCGATGTGCGCACCCAGCCGGAACGGGACTTCGTCGGTTATCCAACTTTTGGTGCCCATGTGGAATGGGCAACTTACCCCGGCATGGTCTATAACCCGGATTTTCCGGAAGAGTTGCGCACTGCGGTCGATTCCGAGACAGATCCGATCCTGGTCTTCATGTGCCGCAGTGGCAAGCGCTCTGAGAAGGCAGCCGAGGTCATGACCCGCGAAGGCTATGCCCACTGCTTCAACCTTCTCCAGGGCTTCGAAGGCGATAAAGATGACGAGAATCATCGCGGCACCGCCGGTGGTTGGAAGGCCGCGGGACTGCCCTGGGAACAGCAATAGCCCCTCGCCTCCGGGCGGCTCCGCTCGCCGCTTCCGCGGCTGAGGCCGTCTATGGCAAAATCAAGGATCAAGGAGAATATCAAGCAGCTTGCCGGAGCCCCATAGCAAAACGTTCGTTCTCCTGGGTATTTCGCCGACCCCAAGGCCGGCTCGCCACGGCCTCTAATCGATCACGGGATCGGATCATGGAGCGTGAATATCAACCGCACGCGGTGGAGCGCGCCGTACAAGAGCGTTGGGAGGCGGAGGAGGCCTTTGCGGTAAGCGAGGATCCGACACGGGAGAAGTTCTACTGCCTCTCCATGTTCCCTTATCCCTCCGGACGCCTCCATATGGGGCATGTTCGCAATTACACCATCGGCGACGTGATTGCTCGATACCAGCGGATGGAGGGTCGTAATGTCCTGCAGCCGATGGGTTGGGACGCCTTTGGTCTGCCGGCGGAAAACGCGGCCATTGCCCACGGGGTTTCCCCTGCTCGATGGACTCGCCAGAACGTCGCTGAGATGAAGGCCCAGCTCAAGCGGCTGGGCTTTGGCTACGACTGGCGCCGGGAGCTGGCCACCTGCGACCCCGATTATTATGTCTGGGAGCAATGGCTTTTCGTTCGGCTCCTGCGCCAGGGCATGGCCTACCGCAGTCAGGCCACGGTGAACTGGTGCCCCTTTGATCAAACCGTTTTGGCCAATGAGCAGGTGGTTGACGGCCACTGCTGGCGCTGCGACACCCCTGTGGAGCGCCGCGCGATCAATCAATGGTTCCTGCGGATCACCGCTTACGCCGATGAGCTTCTGGATGAGCTCGATCGGCTGGAGGGGTGGCCCGAAGAGGTTCGGGCCATGCAGCGCAACTGGATTGGCCGTTCGCCGGGCGTCCAGATCCGCTTCCCCGTTGAAGGCAGCGAGCACGCACTCTCTGTGTTCACCACGCGGCCGGATACCTTAATGGGCGTTACCTATATGGCCCTGGCGCCTGAGCACCCGCT
>CAYVMM010000097.1:0-2092 GCA_964452535.1 uncultured Gammaproteobacteria bacterium
TGGGCGGTCTTCGCGTCGTCGATGCGCTGCGGTGACACGTATTCCCGGTCCACTAGGCCCCGCAGGCGCTCCAAGCGGCTCTGGGCGTTCTCCAGCTCGGCCCGGGCAGAGGCCACTTCGGCCCGGGCCCGCCGAATCGCCTGGGGGCGAGTGCCGCGCGCGAGCTCCAAGGCCCGCTGGCGCTGAGCCAGTACCTGGGCCCGGGCTTCGGCCACGGCCTGCCGGTAGCGAGTCGGCTCCAAGGTGGCCAATAGGTCGCCGCGCGCTACCCGGTCCCCCTCCTCGACCCGGATGGCCGCCAATCGGCCCGTTACCTCAAAGGCGAGCTCGGCCTCCCGGATATCCACATTGCCGTGAAGAATGACGGTATCGGCGGACCCGGATTGGGGGCCGAGGCCAAGCCAATACCATCCGCCTGCCACTGCCGCTCCCAGTAATAGCAAGGCAAGCAAGGCGGAAAGTAGGAGACGTCGGGAACGGTTCATGGCAGCTCGAGCGGTTCCCCTCCTTGGAGTGCCCCCCTATCCTAAGGGCATCCCCTTGGTTAGGGGATACCCTTCACCGGAAGGGCCCCGCTAATATGAGAGTCACCCTTAAGGAGAAAGAACGTTTGACCTGGGTGTGGCAGCCCGGTAACGGGTGATCTGCTCCGAGTTTCCCTGCCCTGCGGCTCCTCCTCCACAGTTGCTTCTCACCTGTTAGCGGGGCTGTCGCACCAGGGTAGGAGCGTTGTTTCCCTTAATAAATCGGAATCCGTTGGAGCCCCCGGTGGGTTAGGGGACAATTGGCTTTGGTGGCTGACCAGCGGTGGCGCTATGCTAGACAGGTGCCGTCACGTAGGGGAGGAGTAAGGCATGGTGATCCAGGAATCCTTTCCTGTGGTCACAGAAGGGCGCGGGACCTATCCGATCACCGATCGGGTCCAGGCCGTCGTTCGCGGCTCGGGCATTGCGACCGGGACATGCCACGTCTTCCAGCACCATACCAGTGCCTCCTTAGCCATTACCGAGAACGCCGATCCGGATGTTCGCCACGATCTGGAGACCCTATTGGCCCGCCTGGCGCCCGACGGCGATCCCGAATACCGGCATCGCCTGGAAGGGGCGGATGATATGGCGGCCCATCTTCGGAATGTCTTGACCCATAATGACCTGACGGTGCCTGTGAGCGGGGGGCGTTGTGCCCTGGGGACCTGGCAGGGCCTCTTCCTCTGGGAGCACCGCTTTCATGGTTTCCGCCGCCAAGTGACCGTTACGGTCCAAGGCGAATAGAGCGGAGGCCTTGCAGACCTTGGTAAGAGCCCGATTCATCGGGCGAATGGCAAACTCAACGCTGTGGCTGCGGTACTCGGTCTCGAAGGAGCGCCCGAGGCGGGTCTCGAGCTCCGGATCGAGGGTGTCAAAGAACCGGTATCCCAGGGTGGCAGTGGTCGAGGAGGTCAAATTGTACCCAATCCCTGCACGTGCCTGGTAGCCGAAGAGGGCACTCACAGTGTAACCCGGGTCGAATGAAGCCTCTGCCGGCGCAAGGGGGCCCGTTCTGGGGCGGTCACCCCCGTTGTCGGCATCCATTGGGTAGGTGGACCCATGAAGCCTCCCAGATAGTGGAAGAGGCGGCGCCAAGCCATTGGTCGTCCGAGGCTCAGTGGCTCGCCGCTCTCTTGGCCGCCACCGGGAAGGGTGACAAACAGGCCTTTGCCAAGCTCTACCAGGCCGCCTCCGCGAAACGGTATGGCTTCGCGGTCCGTATTTGAAAGATGAGGGGGCGGCCCAGGACTGCGCCCAGGAGGCCTATGTTCGGGTCTGGCTCCATGCCGGCCAATACCATCCTAGCCTGGTTAGGCTGGACGAGGTGTTGATGAACGGAGTTGTTGAGGCTTCAAGAGGCAAGGCGGGTAGGCATCGACCGGAAGGGATGGCCCTAACCGCCCCCGGAAGCGGTCAGGCCGCGAGCCACTTGGCAATGGCGCCGATCAGGCCGAGCTGGACTACGAGCATGCCAGCAGTCCATTGGATGATCTCTACCTTGGTCTGGGCAATCTCCTTGGTGAGACGGCCGTCCATGGCGTGCATGTCGGCCCGGATCTGCTCGA
>CAYVMM010000097.1:2192-5469 GCA_964452535.1 uncultured Gammaproteobacteria bacterium
GTCCATGGCGTGCATATCGGCCCGGATTTGCTCGATGTCGGTTCTCAGGTCGGCCCGGATCTGCTCGATGTCGGTTCTCAGCTCAGCGCGAGCTTGCTCGATGTCGGTTTTCAGCTCGGCTCGGACTTGCTCGATCTCTTTTTGAAGGCGCAGCTCCGTTTCCCGGAGCTGGCTAGAGGTGGCGAGGTCGGTAATCTCAGGGTAGCGCTCCTCCATCTGCTCGAAGGCCTCGGCGATCAGACGGGCGCGAGTCTGCTCGTCAGGGGCAGAGCGTAGCTTTTCGTACAGCTCGACGGCCGAGCCCATGGGGGGCTCCTCAAGGGTATGGGCGCAGATCTCGGATCGAGGGCCTTTGCTTACCCCCGGATTGTAGCCGATCCTTGGTCTTACCCGAAGGTAGGGGGGTGGACCCCGTATCGGGGCCTTACAGGGGCGGTCTTGGCCGCTTTCCCCGGCCGTATAATTGCAGGTACGGCGTCCGGATATCGGGGTTGTAGCGGGCTGCCACCGCCGCCATAGACAGCTTTTAGCAAAGCCTGGTGGAGCCAGCCTTGACGAGTCGGGGGCCATTTTCGCACGGAAGTGCTGGACTGCTCAGTGATCGGCACCCGGCCGAAGAACGCTGCGGCTTGGCGGGTGCTGCTAAAGTCCCGGCTGCGCAGGGCGGCCATTAGGCAAGAGGAAAGGCCTTTCCCAATGCCGTAGCGGGCCAGCATTATGCTATCCTTACGATCGGTCTCGCTGTGCTGGCCCGGGCCCTGAGCGTGATAGCGCACCGAGACGGCGTCGCTAATTTTTGCCCTCAAGGCACAAGAAGACACAAGGAGCTCGATTCATCGAGCGAATGATTCATCGAGCGAATGATGCGTTAGCGAGCCCTTGATAGGGGACTCGATGGGTTCAGAATCACCTGAGGAATCGGGCGCCGACGCCGGTTGCTGAGCGCCTGCTGTTTTGGGCCGCCATGACAAAAGGGCCTTAATAAGGGGCGCATTGATTGGATGGGCGAATCCTGGCGGGCTCTTTCCCAATTGCTTTCCTAACTTAATGGAGAAGGGATCCGAGACGATGGCCGATGCGCGTGAGCAGCAACCCCCCCAGGCCATTCGGCTAGCGGATTACACCCCCCCAGCCTATTGGGTGGACCATATCGATCTGCACTTCGAGCTCGGAGAAGCGGTCACTCAGGTTCGGGCTCGAATGACCCTGCGGGCCAATCCGGAGAAGGCCGTGCCCGGGGATCTGGTCCTGGATGGCCGAGAGCTGGAGCTAACCGGACTAGTCCTGGATGAGCGCCCCCTCCAGGAAGGGGAATACTATCTGGAGGAGGAGCGCCTGATCCTCCCCGAGCCGCCGGCGGCCTTCGCCCTCGAGGTCACGACCCGGATCCGGCCGCAGGACAATACCGCTTTGGAGGGGCTGTACAAGTCTCGGGGCACCTTCTGTACCCAGTGCGAGCCCGAGGGGTTCCGTCGGATAACCTATTTCCCTGATCGCAGCGATGTCATGGCCACCTATACCACCACCATTGTGGCCGATGCCGAGCGTTACCCCGTTCTGCTCGCCAATGGCAACCGGGTGGGCGCGGGCCGGCTCTCCGACAACCGCCACTGGGTCCAATGGGATGACCCCTTCCCCAAGCCCTCCTATCTCTTTGCCTTGGTGGCGGGGGATCTGGGGTCGGTGACCGATGCCTTCACGACGCGCTCGGACCGGGAGGTTGCCCTTCGCATCTATGTGGAGCACGGCAACGAGGACAAGGTCGATCACGCCATGCGCTCCCTCAAGGAGGCCATGGCGTGGGATGAGGCCCGCTATGGCCGTGAGTGCGACCTGGACATCTACCAGATCGTGGCTGTGGAGGACTTCAACATGGGGGCCATGGAGAATAAGGGCCTCAATATCTTCAATACGAGTGCGATCCTGGCCAAGCCGGAGACCGCCACCGACGCCGATTTCCAGCGCATCGAGGCCATCATCGGCCACGAATACTTCCATAATTGGTCCGGCAATCGGGTGACCCTGCGGGACTGGTTCCAGCTCTCTCTCAAGGAGGGCTTCACCGTCTTCCGGGAGCAGCAGTTCGCGGCGGATCGCTACTCGGCAGCCGTTCAGCGGATCGAGGACGTACGTCGCCTGCGCTCGGCCCAATTCCCGGAGGACGATGGGCCTACCGCTCATCCCGTGCGCCCCGATCGATACATCGAGATCAGCAATTTCTACACGCCCACAGTGTACGAGAAGGGGGCCGAGGTGATCCGGATGATGTCTCACCTCCTGGGCCCGGAGCACTTCCGAGCGGGCACGGATCGCTATTTCGAGCGCTTCGACGGCCAGGCGGTGACGACGGAGGATTTCGTGCGCACCCTGGAAGAGGCCGGTGACGTCGACCTGGCCCAATTCCGCCTCTGGTACACCCAGGCGGGGACCCCCTGGCTTCACTGCGCCGGGGAATGGGATCCGGACGCCGGGAGCTACACCCTCCGCATCCGACAGGAGATCCCGGAGACGCCGGGCCAGCCGGAGAAGCTTCCCATGCATATCCCCGTTAAAACGGGCCTCTTGGACCACAGGGGGCAGGATCTTCCCTTGGTTCTGCAGGGGGAAAGCGCAGGCGAAGGGCGGGCAAGCCGGGTCCTCGAGCTCCGGGAATGGGAAGAAAGCTGGACTTTCACCCATCTCCCCGAAGAGCCTATTCCCTCCCTGCTGCGAGAGTTCTCGGCGCCGGTTCGAGTCCTCTACGATTACCGTGACACGGACTTGGCCTTTCTTCTGGCCCACGACAGCGATCTCTTTAACCGCTGGGAGGCTGGCCAGGAGCTGGCCCGGCGCACGCTTACCCGCTGCGCCGAGATTTGGCAGGGCGGTGGGGATAGGACCCTTGGCTCGGACCTGATCGAGGCTTTCCGGGCCTTGCTCCAAGCACCGGCTGAGGATCGCGCGCTGGTGGCTGAGGTCCTCATCCTGCCCGAGGAGACCTATCTGATCGATTTGATGGAGCCACCGGTGGATCCGACAGCGATCCATGAGGCGCGCGCCTTTGCGCGCCAGCGCCTGGGGGAGATCCTCCAGGATGAGCTGGAGGCCGCTTATTGGGGCAATGAGGAGGCGGGTCCGTTCCGGGTGACGCCGGAGGCCATTGCCCGGAGGCGGCTAAAGAATGTTTGCCTGGCCTATCGGGTGGCGGCGGGTGACGAGTCCGGTCGGGCCCTGGCCCAGGCTCAATTCCAGGAGGCGGCCACCATGACCGATCGGCTAGGGGCTTTGACCCCCCTTG
>CAYVMM010000098.1:0-2306 GCA_964452535.1 uncultured Gammaproteobacteria bacterium
GTGCATCTAGGCTCTTTATTAGCTCGTGCGCCAACTCGGCTCTTTCCGAGTCTGGCAGCGCGAGCAGCTCTGACCGAAGCTCATCTATAGATTTCGCGGCCATCATCACTCTCCAGAGGGCTTTTTAGCCCATTCTACTTCGATTGCCCGCACCCAACGACACGGTTAAGGTTGACCCATGGCTTAACAATCTGAAATTAGGGGCTTTTGGGGTTGCCAAGGGTTGAGCCATACGCTGCCAACGGGGTCCCAGTTCCGCCCGATCACTCTCCGTGCAAAGAATGCCGCCTAACGAACAGCTGTCGACAAGCCGCCAGCTGCCGCTCATGTCGAACGTTAGAAGCTTCCAAACCCGACAAAGGTGGGGTTGAATGGCTACCAAAATGAGCCACGATTTTTGGTCATTGGCCGCATCAAGGGGAAACATTGGTCGGCGATCATCACGCACAGGAGCCGGAACATCCGAATTATTTCTGTTCGTCGAGCCCGACCCGAAGAGGTAGCCCTTTATGAAAGCGAAGGAATTTGATTCGGAATTTGACAGCGGCAAGGACGTGACAGACGTCTTGGACACCTCCAAGGCGCGCCGCCCACTTCAAAAGCAAAGGCGAGTCAATGTGGACTTTCCGGACTGGATGATCGAGTCCCTCGACCGAGAAGCTAGTCGCTTAGGCGTTACACGCCAGTCAATTATCAAAGTTTGGCTAGCTGAGCGTCTCGAACAGAGCGCTTCTAACAAGTAAAGAGTCTGCTACTGCGTGGAAAGGTGTTGTCGCGGAGCTCGAAGATCCGGACCACTACTCCGGCAAGTAGTTCTATGTGCCGCCGGTAATCTCCTCCATGGCAAGCAGCCCTTGGCACGAATACGGCACCACCCCCAATCACCATAACCGGCCCGATAACGAGGGTAAGGAGCGACTGTGGGGGTGCCTGTCAGGTCTCGCCAGTTTGCGTACCGGTCGCTTAAACAGCTCCGGCTTTTCCTCGTACTTGGATTTGAGGAAATCCACCGGCGCCTGACCGTTAAGCGCCTTTTGCGGAATATGATGGTTGTCGAGGCGGCGGTAGCGGGTCAAGGCCGCCTCCAGCGCTTCCCGGTTCCGGAGAGGCACCGCAGCCAGCACTTCGGTAATGCGCCCGTTGAAGCGCTCCACCATGCCATTCGTCTGGGCTGGCGCGGGGGGATAAGTGTAGGGCCCCGGGGGATTGCGTACCGCCCCGGAGTCTAGCGTAATGGTATGGCCTGCCCCCTTCTTCCCTATACCCTTTGGGTTCCGATCCATTGAACCCGAGAAGATAAGGAGCCGGCCCATGAGCATTGGTCGGGTAGAACCGCCGGTTGCCCAACGCAACCCCAAAGCGGGTTATATGGACCGCTCTCGTTGGTAAGACGGCCTCGGCTCCGGAAAGGATGACCCGATCACGAGAGCCGGCAACTTCTCCTTCAGCGGTTCCTCCGGCCGCCCAGGGGCAGAAACCTGCCAAGCCAGGCGCGACCCACTGTAAGGGGGTGGGCAAGGAGTGTGGTAAGTCGGCCCCGCAAGCTGATCGGCTCGTGTAAAAGCCCCAGTTGCCGAAGCACGGTAGCCCGATCGTAGTAGATCCGCTCCCCTGCCAGCCGATTACAGTCGTCGAAGGTATAGAGGGCGCAGAGGGAAAAATCGACTCGCCGCCCTGTGGGCGGAAACCCCTTCCACATCCCTCGATGCGTCCCGGCGATAGTCACCTCTAGGAAAACCGCTTCCGCGGTCGCGTGTCGACGCCGGATGGTAATTGTGAGATCGGGCAATGCCGTGAGCAGCGCCTCGTAGTAGGCGCGGACTTCCTGGTGGCCGCTTCGGTGATCAGCCCAGGGCTCGTCGTCGTAGCGCGCATGGGGGCCAAAGGTAGCCAGGATCCCTGCCAAGTCGTGGCGATTCTCGCACCGCACATGCTCCTCGACGACAGCCAGGCGGGCCTCTTGGGTAGCATGGTCACGCCGGTCAATATTCATCCCTCAAACCGCTTCCAGCAGGTATCCAATAAGCAGCCAGCCCTCAGTTACGCTAGCCTCCGAGGCAGTACGCAATCCCTCGGCCCCAACATATAGGTATCCAAAGTGGTCGTCTCGCAGTCGAAGATTCGGCCCCTGGAAAACAACCTCTTGAGAAGGCTCAGAACCACCGCCTTGCGGAAAGGGTAGATCAAAAAAGCAAAAGCGCAGACGCCCGCAACTTATCGGTCTGAAACAAGTCGCGGATTTGGAACTCATCGGCAAGCAACCGCAGTTCGGCTTGCTTCTCGTGCGGATAGAGCGTGGAGTTTCC
>CAYVMM010000098.1:2406-5450 GCA_964452535.1 uncultured Gammaproteobacteria bacterium
CCTCCAGCTAAGATTGAGTCGACCAATCCACTCTTGCTTTTTGTCGGGTCAGTTAACATCGGCCACTCGTGATTTGCGCCAAGTCCCTTTGGAAGCCCCGCCCTAGCTGAATCGGCGGCCGGATGGCACGATCCATGCTTTCGCTATTCACCAAGCGAGTGTCGTCCGAGGCCTCCTCGACGGGACCAAACGAGAGTGACAACCGGATTTTGCGAATGATCCGGGGACAAGGCAGAGGAGACGAAGGCTGCCCGCCCTCGACCCGCAAGCGTTCAGGGGGAGTGCTACCGGGAGAAGAAAAGCCGATTATCCGCTGCGACAGAAAGTGCGCTTCAAGCCCCTGCTGGTTAGGTTTCCCCCCCTTTCCCTGACCGGTGGGGGCTTTTTATCGGTTTTCAAAATTTCGCTGTGAGCCATTTTTGGAAGGCCGAGTGAGGGTCGGGGTCGAGCCAATCCCGGAGCAAGGTGGCCCACTTGGGACGTTGGAGAGTGGCAACACCGAAAGCCCCGTGATGACCAAAACCACCGAGCCCGACGAGGTCCAGAGGGAGGCGCTACAACTAGCCGGCAGTAAGCGGTATCTAAGTGCTTGCGGGAAGCGCCTTCTCGTTTGCCCCGGTTCGGGCTCGGCTCTTTCCGGCGTTTGGGAAGCCCTCTCAGCCCCCTTCCCCAACGGGAACCACAACGGGGACCTCTTTCTTACCGGCACGAACCCGGATCCCCACCGCAGCCAGCATCCCAACCCCCGCCACCAGGGCCATCAGGCCGAAATAATAATGATAGCCCCGGATGCCCTCGAAGCGGTCAGCAAACCAGCCCGACAACAGATGGGCAAAGGCATCGGGCAGAAAGCCAATGAAGGACACGATGCCCACGGCAGTGCCCGTGAGGTTCCTGGGAATCCCGGCTTCCTCTAGTACGGCGAAATAAACGCCGCGCAAGGCAAACACAGCCAACCCAGCCAGCATCACCTGAATCCATAGGAGCCAAACATTGCTAAGATCCGGGTGGATAAAGAACAAAGAGGCAAAAGCGGCGATCAGCACCAGGAAAGCGCTCCCGAGCGTTTGAGAGGCCCGAAACCGGTCTGCTAGGAGTCCGGCGCCAATGGCGGCAATTGGACGCATCCAATCCCGGACAGTGCCCACCACTGCCCCAAAGGTTTTGGTTTGCCCGTAGGCTTTTTCCGCGAAGCTGGGAAGGCTGTAGGTGCCCAGAAAAAGCATGTAGGCACTGAAGATGACCACCGCCAGAAGCCAGACTTCCGGTATCCCCAGCGCGGTTTTCAAACGGGCCCAGCCGGGAATGCCCGAATTGGCCGCCCCTGAATGGCCGGAATGCCATTCCTCGGGAATCACAAACCAGATCAGGCCCCCGGCCAGCAAAGGGGCCAGGGAATAGACCCAGATAACGGCCTCCAGCCCGGCCTCTGTCGATCCCGCGTAGGCAAAAACCGTCGTCGCCAGCGAGGCCAAGAGGGCCGCTACACCCCCCCTGCCGGCATCCAGCAGGCCGAAGCTGGTGCCCTGATTGTCCGGGCGGCCCCATTCCCGGGTCGCTTTGATCAAGGCTCCCCAGAAGGTCAGGATGCTAGTCACCCCCCAAAAGGCGTGAACCGCTAAAAGCTCGCCAAAGGAGGGCTCAAGGAGCACAAAAAACCCACCTAAGCCGGTGGTCACCAAAGACAGGGTCAACAATTTTCGGGCCGAAAAGCTATCGGCCAACCAGCCGCTCGGGAAATAACAAGCAAGCGCTAAGACCCCAAACAGGGAATTCAGCAGCCCGATTTCCGTGCTGCTTACATGGAATACGTCCTCCATGCTCGTCTGGAAGGTCTTGCGCATGTAGGGGAGCATGTAAATGCTCTCGCCCCCCAGCATCAGGCCCCCCATGTAGACCCATCGGGTTAATTGGCCATTCACCAGCGAGCGTTCCCCCCAAAAAATCCCCAGCCGATCAATGACCGTCTTGGTCATGCGAGCTCATGTGCACCCAGCTCATGAGCCCAATGGAAGCCAGCACCAAAAGAATCCCTGGAACATGGATCGGTTCGAAGGCTTCGCCCAGCAAGACGTAGGACAAAAGCAAGGCGCTCAACGCCATGACGGACATGAACCCAGCGGCCGTTGTGCCCTCGGCGCGGGCCAGGCCGGAATACCAGAAGGCCGAGCCCGCCCCCAGGGTGCCTATCCCCCACCAAAGAAGGGCGTACCACGATTCCTGGGTGATCTCTCCGAAAGCCACCTGTTGGAAATCGACAGCTAAGGCCAGGACGAGGAAAAGCGGCAGGGAAAGCAGGCAAGCCATAAAGCTGGTGAAGAGCGGATCCAAGGTTTCCGTGGCCTTCTTACCCATCAGGGTGTAGGTGGCCTCACAGCTGATGGCGAGAAAAACGAGCACGACCCCCAGATAGAAATAGGGGGCCTCGGTGTCAGTGAATTGCTGGCGAAACACGTTGATCAAGACGATGCCCGCCACACCAAAGACAATGGCCAGCGTCCGTCGCCAATCCAGAGGGGACCCCATGAACAAGAAAGCCCCCAGGGCGGTAATGGCCGGCGTGGTGCTCATAATAATGCTGCCCGCTACACCGCTAATGTATTTCATCCCCAGGATAAGGAACACAGTAAAGCCCACCATGCCAAACAAGGCAATCAGACCGATTTCCCACCAGGCCCGCCAGTTCAAACCTCTATAGTTTGCTTTGAAATGGAAGGCCACGAACGGGAACAACGCAAGCGCCCCGAGCAGCACCCGCAATGTAGAGGCAGTGAAGACTGGAAACCCCTGCCCAACCAGTTTGCTAATGGGGGTGGCGCTACCGAAAAGCGCCATTCCCAGAAACAAGTACAGGATGCCAAGGAACTTCGCGTTCACGGTCGACCCCTGTGCTGCCCTCTTTGGGGATTGGGACGGTTTGTTCGAGCACAAGTCACTCCTTTTCGCTTTAGGACTTTGATCGTCTGGGCGCACTGTCTCGAACATTAGCTGTGGCTCAAAGCCGGAAGGCACCGGCATAGGCTTGTTCATACCAGCAGGCAAAG
>CAYVMM010000099.1:0-5418 GCA_964452535.1 uncultured Gammaproteobacteria bacterium
GGGGGGGATCGTTACCGCCCACGATGTCCGTCCCGAGGTGCAAGAGCAGGTCGAAAGTCTGGGCGCTACCTTCCTGGAAGTGGGATCGGACTCGGAGGAGTCCGGAACCGGCCAGGGGGGCTACGCTACGGAGATGAGTGAAGCCTACCGTGCGCGGCAGACCGAGGCCGTGACCGAAGCCCTGAAGAAGACCGACATCGCCATCTGCACGGCCCTGATTCCTGGCAAGCAAGCCCCCGTGCTGATTACGGAAGAGATGGTTGCAGCCATGCAGGGGGGCTCAGTGATCGTGGACCTCGCTGTCGAGCAGGGGGGTAATTGCGCGCTATCCCGTCCGGATGAGGTTGTTACGGCCCATTCGTGCCGGATCGTGGGGTACCGCAATGTGCCGAGTCGCATTGCCGTGGACGCTAGCTCATTGTATGCCCGAAACTTGCTCAATTTCCTCACACCCATGATCGATCAACAGAGCCAGAGCCTTGCGATCGACTGGGACGATGCCATCATCGCGGCTACTGCCCTGACTCGTGGGAGCGAGGTGGTAGCCGAATTAGGGACTTAAACCGGTTCGCATCAGTGCGAAGCGCTTCGGAGGCAATCCCCGATCGAGGAGGCAAGGATGGACATTGCTGGCACCGCCATGGATTCCCTGGGCCGAGTTGCCCCCTGGGTACAGACCGAGCTCGTTGCAGTGCAATCGCCAGGGGTTACCCCGTCCGGCGAAACAGTGTGGGCCGGCGCAGCCGGTCAGATCTCTGGACTCGCTCCCTCGATGATTGGGCTAACCGTGCTCGTTCTGGCCGTATTCGTCGGCTATTACGTGGTCTGGCGGGTTACCCCGGCCTTGCATTCCCCCCTCATGGCAGTCACTAACGCGATCTCCTCGGTCATCATTGTTGGGGCTTTGATCGCCTCGGGACCGGCCCAGCCGGGACTCGCCAAGGTGCTTGGTTTGATCGCTGTCACATTGGCTTCGGTCAACATCTTTGGAGGGTTTCTCGTGACCCAAAGGATGTTGTCAATGTTCAAGAAGAAGCAGAGATAGAAAAGGAACGCGAAGACCATGCAGAATTTCGCTGCGCTCGCCTATCTGGTGGCTTCGATCTTTTTCATCCTGGCACTGCGTGGCTTGTCGTCGCCGGAGACAGCCCGTTCCGGCAATATCTACGGCATGGTCGGGATGGCTATTGCGGTGGCGACGACGCTTCTGCTGCCCGATGTGGTTAGCTACCCCGAGATCCTGATCGGGATCGCGATCGGTGGGGCTATCGGTGCTGCAATTGCTCAATTCATTGATATGACGGCATTACCCCAGCTGGTGGCCGCCTTCCACAGCTTGGTTGGCCTGGCGGCGGTGCTGGTGGCATTTGCTGCCTTCTTCGATCCCGCTGCCTATGGGATCGGGGTGCCCGGGGCGATCAAGATCGGTAGCTTGATCGAGATGAGTATTGGAGCAGGAATTGGCGCTATTACATTTACCGGGTCGGTCTTGGCGTTTACCAAGTTGCAGGGATTGGTTGGTGGCGAGCCGTTGGAGTTCCCGGGTCAGCATCGCCTTAATCTGGGCCTGGGGCTTGCCACGGTAGCCCTGATCGCCTTGTTCTGCCTTGCCCAGTCGGCTTGGCTATTGCTCGCCATTACGCTAATTGCCCTTGCGCTTGGCGTGCTCCTGATCCTCCCCATCGGCGGGGCCGATATGCCGGTAGTTGTATCAATGCTTAACTCCTATTCCGGCTGGGCTGCCGCCGGTATCGGCTTCACCTTGCAGAATAGTCTCTTGATCATTACAGGGGCCCTGGTTGGCTCGAGTGGGGCCATCCTAAGCTACATTATGTGCAAAGGCATGAATCGCTCCTTTATTAATGTCATTCTTGGGGGTTTTGGGGCCGAGCCGGAAGAGGCAGCGGCTGCGAGCCAGCAAGAGCGCGCTGTCAATGCTGGGAGCTCGGAGGACGCTGCCTTCATCCTGAAGAATGCCGGTAAGGTGATTATTGTGCCGGGATATGGCCTAGCGGTCGCACAAGCTCAGCTCGCCATGGGTGAGATGGCCGCTTTGCTAAAGGAAGAAGGGGTGAATGTGCGCTATGCAATCCATCCGGTCGCCGGACGGATGCCGGGTCACATGAATGTCTTACTCGCCGAAGCCAATGTCCCCTACGATGAGGTCTTCGAGCTCGAGGAGATCAACCGGGAGTTCGGACAGACTGACGTGGCCTTTGTGATCGGTGCCAATGACATCACCAATCCGGCTGCTCGGACCGATCCGCAAAGCCCGATCTACGGCATGCCGGTGTTGGATGTTGACAAGGCCAAGACCGTATTATTCGTGAAACGTTCCCTTAGCCCCGGTTATGCGGGCATCGATAACGAGCTCTTCTACCGGGAGAACACCATGATGCTCTTCGGCGATGCCAAGAAGATCACCGAGGAGATCGTGTCTGCGCTGGACTGAGAACACCAAGAGGCGGGGTGAGCCCCCGTTGGTTTGGGCCCGGAGAGAACGGATGACTACCGTTCGAGGTAATTGTATTTCTCCGTTACCTCTGCCCATTCATCGGCATCCGAAGGCGGGTCTTTCATCTCGGTAATGACCGGCCACTGCTGGGATAGCTCGGCATTGAGCTGGACATAGTGCTGCCACTTCTCGGGGAGCTCTTCTTCTCGATAGATGGCCGTAACCGGACATTCCGGTTCGCAGAGGGTGCAATCGATGCATTCTTCGGGATCGATGACCAAGAAATTGGGCCCCTCGTGGAAGCAGTCCACGGGGCAAACTTCAACGCAGTCGGTGTACTTGCACTTAATGCAAGGCTCTGCGACGACAAATGCCATACCGCTTTTCTCCTGCTGATTAGAATAAAGGCAGGGCCACTTCCGATGGGCCGATCCCTTCTTGATTGTGCAGGGCGCGCCAGGGCTGCCCTCCCTCGCTTTGGAAAAAGCCTCAAAAAGATGCGGCAGACCAACGCGAGTGTCAACCAACCCGAAGGGATTTCCCTTTTGGACTAAAATCGACAGGAAGAGTGCCAGCCGAGGCAAGACAGCCGTCTAGCCTGGTGCGCTGGTATCCTGGGGTTCGAGCTCCTCGCGAAGGGCCTTAGCTAGGGCCCGGCGTTCATTTGCGGTCGCTAGCGGAGCGCCTGATCGGGTAATGGTGAAGGTGTCCTCAGTGCGCTCTCCGAAGGTGGCCACCTTGGCGGCGTGGATCTCGCATTGATGAGCCGTCAGGATGCGGGAAATGCGATACAGAACCCCTGGCCCCTGGGGCGCAATGACCTCGATCGCTGTTCGGTTCCCGGAGCTTGACGGATAGAAGGTAATCTCCACCGGGGTGGGAAAGTGCCGCTGGACGCGCTCCCGGAAGACTTGTCGGCTGGGTGGCGGCGGATGGGGGCTGCGACAGTGGAGAGTCTCCTGGAGTCGGCTGCGGATGTTGGCGTGGACACGGGCATCCGAGAGGGGCTGATCCTCGTGATCGAGGACAATGAAGGTATCGATGGCCTGTCGATCTTGGGTTGTATGGGCCTTGGCCTCGACGATGTTAAGGCCCAGCCCAGCGAGTGTGCCTGTGGCTAGGGTGAAAAGGCCGGAGCGGTCCGGGGCATAAAGCAGGATTTCGGTCCCGCCGGCGCGAGGATGCGGGGCTACTTCCACCAATGGGGTGGCTTCGGCCGCGACCAAGACGCGGCTGTGATGAATAAGCTCCTGGGGGTGGTAATGAAGGAGGTAATCGGGATCCAGACGGCGCAAATGCTGCCGGATTGGGCCCACTTCGAATCCTTCTCCGATAAGGACTTCCAGTATTTGCCGGCGAATGCGTCGGGCCTGTGCTTGGGGGTCTCCTGGGGCACCAGCATGAAGGGCCTGCCGGACGTTAAGGTAGAGGTCCCGAAGGAGCTGGCCCTTCCAAGGATTCCAGACCTTGGGCCCGGTAGCGCGCATATCGGCCTCGGTGAGGAGATATAGGAGATCCAGTCGCGGCAGGGTCTGCACTTCCCCGGCCACTGCACGGATGGTTTCCGAGGCATGGATGTCGTGCTTTTGGCTGGTCTGGGAAAGGAACAGATGGTTTCGGACAAGCCAGGCTACGGTTTCGGCATTCTCAGGAGCCATCCCAAGCCAGTGCCCTAGCTGCCTTCCGACCTCTGCTCCGAGCACCGAATGATCGCCCCTCTGGCCTTTAGCGATGTCGTGACACATCAGACCGAGGTAGAGCACTTGGGGGGACTGAATCTGGGAGGCAAGGCGGCAGGCGAGCGCTGAACAGCTTGTCATCTCGGGATCTTGGTTATAGAAGCGGTCGGCCATTTCCATGGCCCCGAGGGTATGCTCGTCTACGGGGTAGATATGGAAAAGGTTATGCTGAGTCTGCCCCACGATCCGGCCGAACTCCGGGATGAGCTGACCCAGAATCCCGTAGGTGTTCATCCGGCGAAGAACCTCGGCGATCTGGCCGGGGTGTTGCAGCAGGCGAAGAAGGCCTGCACGGATTTGCTCTTGCCCGCGCACGGTTGCGTCCACTGCAGCGGTGCCTTGCCTTAAGCCCCGTAGTGTCCGGGCTCCGAGGGGCGGGATGGGAGAAAGCCGCTGAGTGGCCTCGAAGAAGGGCACCATAGCCCCGGGATCCGAAGCGAAGCGATTGGGAGCTCGCGCCTCCAAGTATTTGCCCCTTTGGAGCAATTCTGGGCCGAGCCGACGGACAGGGGCCGATTCCATCCACTCGTCTAGGGTGTGGCGGCCGATGTTGGTGAGGGCAACTACCTGACGCAGCATCCGGTAGTAGCTCTTCATGAATTTCTCCACCCCTAAGGTGGCAGCAGTGTCCGAATAACCGAAATTGACTGCCAGGGTGGGCTGATAATCGAACAGCAGGCGGTTTTCATTGCGATTGGCAAGGTAGTGAAGGCCGTTGCGCACCCGCCAGAGAAACTCCTGCGCTTGGCTCAGGGCCTGGTATTCGTTGGCGGAGAGGATTCCCTGATCGACGAGATCCCGGAGGGAGCGGGTGCCGTAGCGGTAACGAGCGACCCAGAACAGCAGGTGGATGTCGCGCAGCCCCCCCCAGCTTGCTTTGACGTTGGGCTCTAGGCTGTAAAGGGGCCCCCCGTAGCGAGCGTGACGCTGGCGCTGCTCCTCCTCTTTGGCTGCCATGAAGCCTGGGGGGTCGATGAGGACCTGCTCGCGGAACATCCGCTGGAATCTCTGGAAGAGTTCAAGGTCGCCGGCTAGAGGTCGGGCCTCCATAAGCGTGGTCTGGATGGTCAGGTCCGTGGCATCGGAGAGGCATTGTGTCGGGGTTCGAAGGGCGTGGCTAACCGGCAGGCCCAGGTCCCAGAGGAAGTGCAGCAGGGGCTCAACAAAGTCGGCCGGGGGTGCGGTGGTTGCCTCATGCAGCAGGAGCAGATCAACGTCCGAGAA
>CAYVMM010000100.1:0-5384 GCA_964452535.1 uncultured Gammaproteobacteria bacterium
AGACGGAAGCCATCCTGGCTGCCAACGAGGAAGATCGGGAGCGAGCTCGGGAGGAAGGTCTGGACCTTGCCCTGCTGGATCGTCTGGAGCTCACTGGGAAGCGGGTGGCAGCCATGGCCGACGGGCTACGCCAAGTGGCGGGCCTGCCCGACCCCGTTGGCGCTATCGATGGGCTGAGCACGCGTCCCAGCGGGATCCAAGTGGGCCGGATGCGGGTACCGTTGGGGGTGGTTGGCATCATCTTTGAATCCCGGCCCAATGTCACCGTTGATGCGGCGGCCCTCTGCCTGAAATCGGGCAATGCGGCCATCCTCCGTGGTGGCCGGGAAGCGCTCGCTACCAACCGCGCCCTCAGTCAGATTATGCAACGGGTCCTAGAGGAAGTGGGCTTGCCTCCTGGCGTGGTCTCGGTCGTGGAGGCCTCCGATCGGAGCGCTGTCGGGGCCTTACTGGGCATGCCAGAGTATGTGGATGTCATCATCCCGCGCGGTGGTAAAGGGCTGATCGAGCGGGTTGCGGCAGAGTCGCGGATTCCGGTCCTCAAGCATCTGGAAGGCAACTGCCATACCTACGTGGATGGCGATGCTGACCTAGCGAAGGCCGCCGAGGTCGCCTTCAATGCGAAGACCCAGCGCTATGGGACCTGCAATACCATGGAGACCCTGCTGGTGGATGCGGCGGTGGCGGCCGACTTCCTTCCCGGACTTGGCGGTCGCTTCCTCGATGTTGGGGTGGAGCTCCGAGGCTGTCCCCAGACCCGCGAGCTGATACCCGAGGCAGGCGAGGCCACTGAAGCCGACTGGGATACCGAGTATTTGGGGCCAATCCTGGCCATTCGGGTCGTGCCCGGCTTTGAGGCTGCCTTGGATCACATCGCCCACCACGGTTCGGGTCACACCGACGTCATCTGCACTGAAAACTATAGCCGGGCGCGACGCTTTCTTCAGGAAGTGGATTCGTCCTCGGTGATGGTTAATGCCTCCAGTCGCTTCGCGGATGGCTACGAGTACGGCCTCGGGGCAGAAGTTGGCATCTCGACCGATAAGCTTCATGCCCGTGGGCCGGTGGGTCTGGAAGGGCTCACTACCCAGAAGTTCGTGGTCCTCGGCGACGGGCAGATCCGCTCGTAAGCCCGAATGGGACCAACATGAACCCTTTCGATCCCTTCCCGGGCGAAGGTCCCCTACTCTGGTTGGGAGGAACCTTCGATCCCATTCACTTTGGCCATTTGCGCCCCGCCGAGGAGGTTCGTGAGGCCCTCGGGGCCCATCGTGCCCTCCTAATCCCTTGCGGGGACCCGCCCCACCGGGTCTCTCCCCGGGCCAGCGCCGAGCATCGTCTAGCCATGGTCCATGCCGCCGTCAAGGGCCGCCCAACCATGGATGTTCTGGATTGGGAGGTGCACGCTGAGGGACTGTCCTACACCGTGCGCACATTGGAGTGGCTGCGGGAGCGCCCCATTATCACTATGATAGGTAGTGATGCCTTTATCCAACTTCACCATTGGCACCAATGGGAACGCTTGCTCGACCTGACCCACATCGCGGTCCTTCGGCGGGGTGGGGTGCCCCTGCACCCCCTCGAGGAGCCCTTGGCCGAGGCCTTGGCCACGCGCTGGGTGGACCGTTTGGAGAAGCTGGTGCAAGGGCCGGCAGGCTGGGTCAGGGCCTTCGATGTGACCCGGCTCGACATCAGTGCTACCCAGATCCGGGAGCTGATAGCCGCTGGGCAGAGTCCGCGTTTCCTGCTGCCTCGAACTGCGGAGGATTACATCGCCACTCATGAGCTCTACCGTTAAGACCCCTGGGAAGAAGGCCTCCTCTGGACACGATGGCGATCGGAAGCTGGAGATTATCCGCACTGCTCT
Organism: uncultured Gammaproteobacteria bacterium; assembly: GCA_964452535.1. Taxonomy (GTDB): domain Bacteria; phylum Pseudomonadota; class Gammaproteobacteria; order Thiohalorhabdales; family Thiohalorhabdaceae; genus Thiohalorhabdus. The sequence continues at coordinate 1,868 of CAYVMM010000100.1, forward strand.
CGAGGACCGCAAGGCCAAGGACATTCGGGTCCTGGATGTCTCGGAGCGCAGTGGCTTCGCCGATTACTTCGTGATTGCTACCGGGACTTCCGCTCGCCATGTCAGCGCCATCGCCGAGCACCTCCAGGAGCAGGTCAAGCACGCCGGCTATTCGCGTCCTCGCGTTGAAGGCGCTGAGGGAGGCGATTGGGTCCTGCTTGATATGGGCGGGATCGTGGTCCACGTCATGCGGGCGGAGATCCGGGCATTCTATAACCTCGAGGAGCTCTGGACCGATATCCTGAAGGGCTCTCCCAGCTCGGGATCGGATTCGGCTTCCGGTGGTTGAGTCTCCCTCGGTGTTGGAGCCGCCATGCGTCATGGCCGCGCGCTTTATCTTGCCAGTCGCTCGCCCCGCCGGGCTCAGCTCCTCGAACAGATCGGGATAGCCCATGAGGTCGTTGCTACCGAGGTGGACGAGGCCCACCGGGCTGGAGAGATGCCCATTGCCTATGTGGAGCGTCTTGCTCGGGCCAAGGCGCAGGCCGGTGCGGCTGTAATCGAGCTCCCGGCATCCACGGAGGGATTGGTCCTGGGAGCGGATACCGCCATCGAGCTGCAGGGGCGGATCCTGGGCAAGCCCTGGGGGGCAGGAGAGGTCCGCTCCTGGCTTCTGGCCCTGTCTGGGCGATGCCATGAGGTCTTATCGGCGGTTGCTGTCACCGATGGCAATCGCATTGAGACGCGGCTTAACCGTACCGCTGTCACCTTACGAGTCATCGAGCCTGAGGAAATCGAGGCCTACATTGCGACCGGTGAGCCCGAAGGGAAGGCAGGAGGCTATGCCATTCAAGGCCGCGGAGCCGTTTTCGTTGAGCACTTGGCGGGCAGCTATTCGGCTGTGATGGGGCTGCCGCTATTTGAGACGGAGCAACTCCTACGGAGCTTCGGGAGGCACGTACTGTGAGCGGCAATGAGGTCCTGGTCAATGTGACGCCGCAGGAGGTGCGGGTGGCGATTGTGGAGCACGCTATCCTGCAAGAGGTCCATGTCGAGCGACCGTCAGCTCGGGGCATTGTTGGCAATATCTACAAGGGCCGGGTAAATCGGGTCCTTCCGGGGATGCAAGCGGCGTTCATTGACATTGGCTTGGAAAAGGCGGCCTTTCTCCATGCCTCCGATGTTCAGCCTCCGGAAGACGCCGGTGTCCCCGAAGGCGGGGAAGAGCCTCGCATTACGGATCTCTTGGCCGAAGGGGACGAGGTGGTCGTTCAGGTCCATAAGGATCCCATCGGCTCCAAAGGGGCCCGGGTCTCCACTCAGATTACCTTGCCCTCGCGGTTTCTCGTCTACATGCCGTTCCTTGACCGCATTGGGGTATCCCGGCGGATTGAGGACCCCGAGGAAAGGGAGCGACTCAAGGAGGCGGTTACGGCGTGCCATCCCCCGGAAGAGCCCGGCGGATTCATTGTGCGCACCGTTAGTGAGGGCGTCATTGGCGAGGATTTCCAGCGCGATGTTCGCTTTCTGCGGCGGCTGTGGGATTCCCTCCGCGAGCATCTACAGGAGAGCCGGGCCCCTTCCCTAGTGCATGAGGACTTCACCCTGCCCATGCGCGCCATGCGAGATATGGTGGACGATCAAGTGGACCGGGTTCGGATCGATAGCCGAGAGACTTGGAAACAGACTCAGGCCTTCGTCTATGACTTCGTCCCGGAGGTGGCAAGCCGCATCGAGTACTACGCCGGTGAGCGCCCCATCTTTGACCTGTACTCGGTGGAGGAGGAGATCCAGCGTGCCCTGCGGCGTACCGTTTACCTCAAATCGGGGGGCTACTTGGTCATAGACCAGACCGAAGCCCTGACTGCCGTCGACGTCAATACTGGCGGTTTTGTGGGCCAACGCACCTTGGAGGAAACGGTCCTCAAGACCAACCTGGAGGCTACCCACACCCTTGCTCGTCAGCTCCGCCTGCGCCACCTGGGCGGGATCATCATCATCGACTTCATTGACATGGATAGGCCTGAGCACCGAGAGCGGGTATTTCGCGCCCTGGAGCATGCCCTTTCCCATGATCGGGCCAAATGCCATGTGGTGGGCTTCTCGGAGCTGGGGCTAGTGGAGATGACCCGCAAGCGGACTCGAGAATCCCTTGAGCGGACCCTTACGGAGGATTGTCCGTACTGCCACGGTCGGGGAGTGGTCAAATCCCTTCGCACCGTCTGCTATGAGATCTTCCGCGAGACCCTGCGCGAGGCCCGGCAATACCCGGCTGAGCAGCTCCTTGTCTTGGCCAATCCTTCGGCGGTGGATATGCTCCTGGACGAGGAGAGCGAAGGCCTCGCCGACCTCGAGTCTTTCATTGGTAAGTCCATTACCTTGCGCTCCGAGGCCGGTTATACCCAGGAGCAGTTCGATGTGGTGGTGCTCTAGGTTGCCTTTACAATCGGCTCCCCGAAAGACGATGCCTGACACTAACCTTCCCAGCGCTGGCGGGCCGCTTGTAGGACTTCGGGGTTCATACCGCTGGCCCGGATGGTCTTTTCCTTCCCCTTCGCCCCCCTCTCCACCTTGACCCGCGATTTGGGTACCCCTAGCTCCTTCCCCAGGAAGCTCTCCAGATGCTCGTTGGCCTTGCCCTCGACAGGTGGAGCGGTAATACGCACCTTGAGGGCGTCGCCATGGGGGCCGACGATCTCGTCTCGGCTCGCCTTGGATTGGATGCGGACCCGAAGTAACAGGTCCTCGCCATCCCAGGCGTGGAAGGCCTCCGTCATGGGGGCACCTAATAGGCCAAGCCTCGGGCCAGCTCTTGCAAGCTCTGGACCAGGAAGATCTTGACGAACTGGATCCCGATCAAGACCACAATGGGGGAGAGATCCAGGCCGCCGATGGGCGGGATCAGTCGTTGGGCAGGGGCCAAGATGGGATCGGTGATCTGGTAGAGGGCGCGAACTAAGGGATTGTAAGGATCGGGGCTGACCCAGGACATCAGCACCCGGATCAAGATGAGCCAGAACATTAAGGTTAGGATGGCACTGACCAAGAATGCCAGCGCCTCAATAAAATTGGCGACAATTCCCATATCGGCTCCTAGCGGGCGGTTGGGATGGTATTGGAAAAGGTTGCCCAGAAGCATACCAGAGAGGCCTTGGCTCCCGGAGGGGTAGCCTTTAGCTACCGAGCGCTCGCGAGCGCTCGGTAGCTGCGCTAATGGCTGCCGCCAATGCAGGGCGTAGGCCGCCGCGCTCCAAGGCGGCGAGCCCCTGGGCGGTAGTGCCGCCAGGACTGGTGACGCGGGTGCGCAGGACAGCCGGGGGGTCACTGGCATCCTTGGCCAGGGCAGCGGCCCCGGCAGCCGTCTCCATGGCCAGGATGCGCGCGCTCTCGCGCTCGAGGCCTTCAGCCACGGCAGCCTCTTCCAGGGCTTCTAGGATCAGGAAGAAATAGGCCGGGCCGCTACCGGAAAGGGCAGTAATCACGTCCATTTGGGATTCCTTGGGGACCCAGATCACTTCCCCGGCCACGCGAAGGATCC
>CAYVMM010000101.1:0-950 GCA_964452535.1 uncultured Gammaproteobacteria bacterium
GAGGGGGACCGAGAGGAGCATTTCTGCCTCCGGGCACTCCAGCGCTGGCATGCCAATGCCTTTCAAGCGCGTCTGAAGGCGGCCATGACCCATTCCGGCATCGATCGCCGCCTCTCCTTCCGTCGCTTGACGATCGTACGCCGGGGCGAGCCGCCAAAGGGTCAGGTCACGAGGGAGCTCATCCGCGCGTTCCAGGACTTTGGTGGCATCCTCGTGAGCCCGACGGAGCAGGAGCTTCGGACGTTATGGGCGTTGTCCCGGCTCCTCGAAGAAAAGGATCCCGATCTGGATCAGTGGCTTCGCAGCCGACAGCCGGCATCGAAGCTGCCCTTGATGAGGGAGGCCGTTCCACAGCTCTGCGTCGGGGATAACGGAGGGGGCCCCTCGGGGGCGGGCAAGGAGGCTGAACAAGCCGGTACCCGGGCCTTGACCAATCCTTCTTCCTTGGCAGCGCCAGGCGGGAAGGGTAGCGAGAGGGCAGAGCACGCCCAAGCCGACGTGGTCTGTCCCGATTTTGTTGACGAGGGGGGCCAGGAAGGAAAGACACCGGCTTTAACCGAGATGGGTGGGCAACGCCTTCCGTTGGGGCAGCGTGTGGTAGCGGGTCGAGCCGAGGAGCCGTTGACGATCCCGATAGAGGCCCTCGAGAAGCATGCAGTGGTCCTTGCCGGCGCTGGGTCAGGGAAAACGGTCCTACTTCGGAGATTAATCGAGGAGGCAACCCTCCTCGGGGTCCCTTCGATTGTCGTCGACTGCGCTAACGACCTCTCAACGCTCGGTGAGCGCTGGCCGGAGCCACCCGGACAGTGGCAGCCACCCGATGCCGGGAAGGCGGATCGCTATCACCAGAAGGCCGAGGTCATGGTCTGGACGCCCGGTCGCGAGACGGGCAATCCGCTGGTCCTCGAGCCTATGCCGGACCTGCGCTCAGCGGCCGAGGATGCCGAGCA
>CAYVMM010000101.1:960-5369 GCA_964452535.1 uncultured Gammaproteobacteria bacterium
GCTTGAGATGCATGATAGAAAGGGCACTGTTAAGGCCGACCAGGGCTCAAAACAAGAGCGGCATCCTCTCAGCTGCCCTGAAGTTCTTCGCCCGTGAGGGGGCGGGTTCCTTGCAAGCCTTCATCGACTTGCTGGCCGATCTCCCGCCCAAAGCAGGCCTCGGGATACAAAACGAACAGCGCCTAGCGCGCGAGATGGCGGATCGCCTCCGTGCTGAGGCAGAGACCAACCCGCTTCTTCGGGGCAGTGGTGCGGGACTCGATCCAGCCATCCTATTCGGTGATGACGGGACGGCCCGTGACAAGACTCGGGTCTCCGTGATCAACTTCGTCGGACTTCCCGCCCGAACCTCGCAGCAGCTGTTCGTCAACCAGCTCGCCATGGCGCTCTTCTCCTGGCTCCGCGCTCATCCAGCGCCTCCCCATCGTCGTCTCCGCGGGCTATTGGTGATCGACGAAGCCAAGGACTTCATCCCCTCGAAGGAAAGCACCGCCTGCAAGCCCAGCCTCATGCGGTTGGCGGCCCAAGCGCGTAAATACCATCTTGGGGTGATCTTTGCGACCCAGAATCCGAAGGAGATCGAGAACACCGTGATTGGCAATTGCTCGACTCACTACTACGGTAAGGCCAGCTCGCCGGCCGCGATCCAGGCGGTTCGGGAGCAGATCCATCTCCGCGGTGGCCAGGGTGACGACATCGGCACCCTCAGTACGGGCCAGTTCTACGCCTACAACGCCGATAGCATGTCGGAGCCGGCCAAGGTGCAGATCCCGCTCTGCCTCTCCTACCACCGCCCCGACCCATTGGAGGAGACGGAGATCCTTGACCGAGCGGCTGCGTCGAGGAACCGGCTACAGAGTGGACGGGGCCCCTCATAAGACGGTGAGCCGCTTTGATCGAAGACACCATCTCCCGACCCGAGCCCGTGTTCCTCTCACGGGAAGACGACGCGTGCCCTGCCGAGCCTACTGTCTCGGAGTCCCCGCCGGCGCTTTCCGTCGTTAATCTGAGCAAGACCTTCGAGTCCGGCTTTCAGGCCCTGCGCGATATTGATCTGGAGGTCCCGCAGGGCGAGATCTTCGCCTTGCTCGGGCCCAATGGCGCCGGCAAGACCACGTTGATCAGCATCATCTGCGGCATTGCCAACGCGACTTCGGGCCGGGTCTGGGTGGAAGGCTATGACAATGTAACCGAGTATCGCCGGGCCCGCTCCCGGGTAGGCTTGGTGCCGCAGGAGCTAACCACTGAGGCCTTCGAGAGCGTCTGGGCCACGGTGAGCTTCAGCCGTGGCCTGTTCGGCCTGGCGCCTAATCCGGCGCACATTGAGAGGGTGCTGCGCGATCTGACCCTATGGGAAAAACGCAATAACCGTATCATGACCCTGTCGGGCGGCATGAAGCGGCGCCTGTTGATTGCCAAAGCGCTGGCCCACGAGCCGCGTGTACTGTTCCTGGATGAGCCCACCGCCGGGGTCGATGTCGATCTGCGCCAGGACATGTGGGAGATCGTGCGCTCGCTGCGGGCGAGTGGGGTAACCGTCATCCTGACCACCCACTACATCGAGGAGGCCGAGCTGATGGCCGACCGGATCGGGGTCATCAACCGTGGTGGGCTGGTGCTGGTGGAGGATAAGAGCGAGCTCATGCGCCGGTTCGGTAGCAAGCGGCTTACGCTCCACCTGCAAGAGCCGATCGACCGCATCCCGGAAGGGGTGGATGCGACTAATCTAGCGCTGGGGGCCGAGGGATGGGAGTTGGTTTACACCTACGAGCAGGAGGGAGAAGGTAAGGACATCGCAGCACTTCTCATGGAGCTGAGCGAGGCGGGTATCCACTTCACTGACCTCCACACCGAGCAGAGCTCGTTGGAGGATATCTTCGTTAGCCTGGTGCGGGAGCGACAATGAATACGTATGCGGTGCGCGCTATCTATGCCTTCGAGATGGCGCGCACGGGACGCACGCTGTTGCAGAGTATCCTCTCGCCGGTGATCTCGACTTCGCTGTACTTCGTCGTTTTTGGGGCGGCCATCGGCTCGCGCATTGAGCAGGTAGAGGGCGTCAGCTACGGCTCGTTTATCGTCCCGGGGCTGATCATGCTCATGCTCCTGACCCAGAGTGTCTCCAATGCCTCCTTCGCCATCTATTTTCCGCGCTTCACAGGCACCATCTTCGAGATCCTGTCGGCGCCGATCTCTGCCTTCGAGATCGTGCTCGGCTACGTGGGCGCTGCCGCGACCAAGTCGGTGGTCCTGGGCCTGATCATCCTGGGCACGGCTAGCTTGTTCGTGCCGCTGGAGATCGTCCACCCGTTCTGGATGCTGGCCTTCCTGGCGCTGACGGCGATTTCATTCAGCCTGTTTGGCTTTGTCATCGGCATCTGGGCTGACAATTTCGAAAAGCTGCAGCTGGTGCCACTGCTAGTGCTTACGCCCCTGACCTTTCTCGGGGGCACCTTCTACTCCATCGACATGCTGCCGCCCTTCTGGCAGACCGTGACCTTGTTCAATCCGGTGGTCTACCTGGTCAGCGGCTTCCGTTGGAGCTTCTACGGCCTGGCCGATGTGAGCGTCGCCCTCAGCTTGGCTGTGGTGCTCCTGTTCCTGGTGTTGTGTCTGGCCGTGGTGGGATGGATCTTCCGGACCGGCTATCGGCTCAAATCTTGAAGGGAAGGCGGTCTAGACCCTCTCCATTCCTTTGCCCTGTGAAGCTCAAGGGGGCCGTTGCTTAAGAAGGCCGGCCACGGTAAGGCGCCTTTGAAGGGGATCATGCCATGGAGCGAAGACTAATCAAGCTAGGCCTGGGAATGGCAGGCACGGCTTTGGTCACCTCTTCAGCGACCGTCCTGTTGATAGGGCAATCTGTCGATGTGTCATAGCCCAGACAACGATTGCGCAGGTCAAGGTTGAGCCCCGAAGCTGATGCTTTCGCGAAACGGAGGTCGAGCTCCGCAAACTGGACTGTTTGTCTAGCATCCAGCTCATCTATGGGGAATCTATGGGGAATTCGCCGAGGGTAGCCGCTGCCTAGCCTCCAACAACGGGATCGGTGATATTCGTTGTGATGGGAGCGAGTAAGCTGCATGCTGTTGGTAGTGGGTTCGGCTGTGAGTGCAAGACCGCATTCCTCGCCCAATTGCCTATGGGAGTGTCCGGCTCTGGGCTGCATGGATGGCCTGGAAAGGCATAAACCGGCCCGGTAACAGGTGAGAAGCGACTGTGGGGGTGCCCGGAGGGTGGGGGTCTCCCCGGAGCGGATCTCCCGTTACCCGGCCGGGGCCCCATGGCAAAACTTAAGGGGTGTAGGGGAGTCGCCATGACCCTGAATAAACAGCAAGAAGCCCTCTGTGCTGAGAACCGCACCGGTTTCTCCGATTTGCGCGCCCTGTTCATCAATACCTCTCTCGAAAAGGACGCCGCTAGGAGCCATACCCGACTCCTTCTTCGAGTTTCCGAGGAGATCATGGCGAAGAATGGGGTGGATGTACACCACCTCCATTTGCTCGATTACCGGGTACCACCCGGTATCTATCCGGATATGACGGAGCACGGCTGGGAGCGCGACGACTGGCCTGCCATCTGGGGTCAGATCCAGGAAGCGGATATCCTGGTGGTGGGCACGCCCATCTGGCTGGGAGAGGAAAGCTCCGTCTGCCGGATCCTGATCGAGCGGCTCTACGGCATGTCCGGTGTGCTCAATGAGTGGGGCCAGTCGGTGTACTACAACAAGGTGGGTGGCACGGTGGTAACCGGCAACGAGGACGGCATCAAGCACATTGCCATGACCCTCGGCTACGCCCTCTCCCATCTTGGCTACACCATCCCTCCCCAAGTGGATTGCGGCTGGATTGGCGAAGCGGGGCCAGGGCCCTCCTATGGCGATCCGCTAGAGGACGGGGCGCGGGCGGGCTTCGATAACGACTTTACGCAACGCAACACCACCATCATGACCTGGAACCTCCTGCATCTTGCTCGCATCCTCAAGGACGCTGGCGGTATCCCCAATCACGGCAATGATCGCCGAGCTTGGCAAGCGGGCTGTCGTTTCGATTATGCCAACCCCGACTACCGGGTCTAGCGGCCCGCCGGCTGCTGCCGCGGGCTCAGACGCACCAGGCGGCCATTATCGGCATCGGTGAGCAGGTAGAGATTGCCCTCTGGGCCGGTGGCGCTGGCCCCGCTCACCGACGGTCATGAATAGGTGGCCTTGGCCGTCGAAGACAAGACGCGAGCCGAAGTGCTTATTGCTATTCACGCACGGATCGGCCACGAACAGGGTCTCGAAGCTTGTCAGGCGATTGTCCTCCAGTCGGCCGCGCCCCAAATGGGTGGCGTTGCCGGAGCCGCAAGCCCCAGCCCAGGTCAGGTACACCCAGCGGGTGTCGGGGAAGCGAGGATGCAGGGCTGTGTCC
>CAYVMM010000102.1:0-5360 GCA_964452535.1 uncultured Gammaproteobacteria bacterium
CCTTGGATGCATCCCGACTGACTGCGCTCCCGGCGGGAGAGGGTCGCATCGTTCTGCGAGCGGCCCTTCGTCGGGCCAATCAGGCGCTGCCCACCCGCGACGGTCTGGAGAGGGCGCGTCGGCTGGCTGCTCGCAAAGAGGCTTCCGGTAGAGTGACTTGGCCTGGAGGCGGAGTCCATCGGAAGGGCGAAAGGTTGGTTCTTGCCGTTCCAGGGCCGACTACCCCAAAGGCGGAGATCCCTGCTAGAGGGCAAGGAGGGGAAGAGGCGGGACTGACTTCTCCCCAGCGGCAAGAGGGTCTTGGCTCGGGGGGTGGCGAGCGGTCAACGGATTCCTATGGGCATTGGAGGGATATGGGACGGGAAATGGTCCATAACGCCCAGAGGCGCACGGAAGGTGTCACCCATTATGTCTTCATTACGGGGGGGGTCGTTTCTTCCCTGGGGAAGGGGATTGCGGCGGCCTCTTTAGGGGCATTGCTGGAGGCCCGAGGGCTCCACGTTACTTTCCAGAAGCTGGATCCCTACATCAATGTGGATCCTGGGACCATGAGTCCTTTCCAGCATGGCGAGGTCTTTGTGACCTCCGATGGTGCTGAGACGGACCTGGATTTGGGCCACTATGAGCGCTTCTCTCATGCCCGCATGTCTTCGTGTAATAATTTCACCACGGGACAGATCTATGAATCGGTGATTAAGAAGGAGCGGCGAGGGGACTATTTGGGAGGAACGGTCCAGGTAATCCCTCATGTCACCGATGAGATCCAATCCGCTATCCTCTCGGTCGGGGCCGGGGCCAATGTGGTCTTGGTGGAGATTGGGGGGACGGTAGGCGATATCGAGTCGCTGCCTTTCATGGAGGCCATACGTCAGCTGGGGGTGGAGCTAGGACCGAGCCGGTGCTGCTACGTCCATCTGACTTGGGTGCCCTATATCCCCTCAGCGGGAGAGATGAAGACCAAGCCTACCCAGCACTCAGTCAAGGAGCTGCGCGAGATCGGTATCCAGCCGGATGTCCTGCTTTGCCGGGCGGACCGGGAGATCCCCGAAGGCCAGCGACGTAAGATGGGCTTATTCTGCAATGTTCCGGAGCGGGCGGTGGTAACGGCGCTCGATGTGGACACCATCTACAAGGTGCCGTTGGTTTTCCATCAGCAGGCGCTGGATAGCATTGTCCTGGAGCGGCTCGGCATAACGGAAGCACCGGCTCCGGATTTGGCCCCCTGGGCAAACGTGGTTGAGGCCATCGATTCCCCTGAGCGTCAGATTGAGATTGCCATGGTGGGAAAGTATGTGGGACTGACCGAATCCTACAAGTCCCTGAACGAGGCATTGACCCATGCCGGAGTCCAACACCGCGCTCGGGTGGCAGTTCGCTATGTAGACGCTGAGAGTGTGGAGGCCGAGGGGCCAAGAGCCCACCTTGATGGCGTCCATGCCATCCTGGTACCGGGCGGCTTTGGAGAGCGCGGCAGCGAAGGCAAGATTGCTGCCATCGCCTATGCCCGGCAAGCAGGGATCCCCTACCTGGGCATCTGCTTGGGGATGCAGCTGGCCGTGGTGGAGTTTGCCCGTCATGTTGCGGGCTTGGAAGGCGCCGGATCGACGGAGTTTGGCGAAGGGGTTCGTCACCCCGTTGTCGCCCTGATGACCGAGTGGGAGGGGGACGCAGGGCGCGTCGTACGACGCGAAGCGGCAGACAACCTTGGCGGGACAATGCGTCTCGGGGCCTATCCCTGCTTCTTAGAAGAGGGGTCAAGCGTTCGGAGGGCCTACCAACGTGCGGAGATCGCCGAGCGCCATCGGCACCGCTATGAGCTCAACAACCGGTATGCCCGCTGCCTAAGCGAGGCTGGCCTCCAATTCACGGGCACGACCCTGGATGGCCACCTCAAAGAGGTGGTGGAAGTCCCTGACCATCCGTGGTTTGTGGCCTGCCAGTTCCATCCCGAGTTTACCTCGCGACCCATGGAGGGGCATCCCCTTTTCACAACCTTTATCCGGGCTGCTTTCCGCCACCACGAAGCCCTGGAGGCTTCCGTATGAAAACTCTGTGCGGCTATTCCCTTGGGCAAGGGTATCCTTTTTTTCTAATTGCTGGTCCGTGTGCCATTGAGAGCCGTGGCCACGCCTTAGAAACGGCGGCCCGGCTGCGCGAGATCTGCGATCGCGTCGGGGTGCCGCTGATCTATAAATCCAGTTTTGACAAAGCCAATCGCAGCTCCCTCGCCTCCTATAGGGGGCCCGGCATGGAAGAGGGGCTGGCCATACTGGCTGCTGTTCGGGAAGAGATCGGTGTGCCAGTGCTAACCGATATCCATGCCTCGGACCAGGCAGCACTCGCTGCCCAGGTGGTGGATGTGCTCCAGGTCCCAGCGCTTCTATGCCGACAGACCGATCTCGTTCAGGCTGTGGCCGCCACTGGACGGCCGGTGAATATCAAGAAAGGCCAATTTCTAGCCCCCTGGGATATGGCCAATGTGGTGGCCAAGGCGCGTGATATGGGCAATGAGGCGATCCTCGTCTGCGAGCGGGGGGTCAGCTTCGGGTATAACAATCTGATTGCGGATATGCGGGCCTTGGCTATCCTGCGGGAGACCGGATGCCCTGTTGTGTTCGATGCAACCCATTCGGTTCAGCTCCCCGGTGGGCAGGGGGAGGCCTCAGGAGGCCAGCGGGAGTTCGTGCCGGTTCTGGCCTCCGCAGCGGCTGGGGTAGGCGTTGATGGCTTCTTCATGGAAACCCACCCGGAACCGGATCGAGCGCCGAGCGATGGGCCTAACATGTGGCCTCTTGAGAGGATGGAGTCGCTGCTCAGCCGGCTTTTGGCCCTCCATAGTGCGGCTCAATCGACAGCCCGCTCCTGACAATCCGAAAGACCGCTCTTGTTTCCCAGGCTTAAGAGCGGCACAAACCGAATCGGGGTAAGAATCTGTGAGTGCCATTGTCGATGTGCGGGGTCGGGAGATTTTGGATTCGCGAGGTTATCCGACCGTGGAGGTGGAGATTGGACTGGAGAGCGGGGCCGTGGGCCGGGCTGGGGTCCCCAGCGGGGCTTCCACGGGTGAGCGCGAAGCCATCGAGCTCCGGGATGGTGAGCAACGCTTTCGTGGGAAGGGGGTTACCCGGGCTGTCAGCCATGTCGAGACGGAGCTCATGGAAGCGGTCTTGGGTCTGGAGGCTCAGGGCCAGCGCACCATTGATCGGGTTTTGATCGAGACTGATGGCACGGAGAATAAGCGGCGTCTGGGCGCCAATGCTCTGCTTGCCGTTTCGCTTGCCACAGCCCGAGCCATGGCATCGGAAGTGCAGCTCCCTTTGTACCGTTACCTGGGTGGGGCGGGGGCAAGCGTCCTGCCGGTTCCTCAGATGAATGTCATCAATGGTGGGGCCCATGCTGCCAACGGTTTGGATTTCCAAGAGTGTCTCCTCTTGCCGGTGGGCTTCGAGTGTTTCTCCGAGGCCCTCCGCTGTGGCGTGGAGATCTTTCACGCCCTAGGACGAATCCTGGCCGAGACGGGCCAGAGCACGGCAGTTGGCGATGAAGGCGGTTTTGCCCCTCAATTGCGATCCAATCGGGCTGCGCTCGAGCTCCTGATGCAGGCCATTGAGAAGACCGACTATCGCGCCGGAGAGGATGTCCTGCTAGGGCTGGATTTGGCCGCGAGTGAGCTCTTCGACGGTGAGCACTACCAGCTCCGTGGTGAGGCAAAGACGCTATCCCGGGACGAATGGATTGAATACGTAGCGGATTTGACGCGACGTTTTCCACTTGCTTCGGTGGAAGATGCGCTTGACCAGAACGATTGGCAGGGCTGGCGGGCCTTGACCGAGCGGTTAGGGAGTGCCCTTCAGATCGTTGGGGATGACCTGTTCGTTACGCATAGGAGCCTACTTAGTCAGGGCATTCACCAAGGAGTGGCCAATGCTATCCTCATCAAGGTTAATCAGGTGGGGACCTTGTCCGAGGCCTTGGAGGCCATGGAGGTGGCCAAGCGGGCTGGTTATGCGGCCGTTGTCTCTCATCGCAGCGGCGAGACGGAGGATACGACCATTGCTGATCTCGCAGTGGCCACCGGTTGCGGGCAGATCAAGACCGGGTCGGCTTCCCGCGGCGAGCGGGTGGCGAAATACAATCGCTTACTGCGGATAGAGGAAGAGCTGGGGAGCGACGCCCAGTTCCTGGGCTCGGCTAGCTTGCCCGTCCAGGTCAGCTGAAGGGGGACACCTGCCCGGGGGATGAGGAGTGAGCATGTGGACGCGGCTCATCATAGGCTTTTTGGTACTGATCCTCCTAAGGTTGCATTATCCCCTTTGGCTCGGAGAGCGAGGGCTGCCCGGCGTCTGGCAGCGCCAGGCTCGACTTCAGAAGTTGCAGGAAACGGCGCAACGCTTCGTTGACCGGAACAATCGGCTCAAGGCCGAGGTGGAGGATCTTCGGAGAGGCGGGAAGGCTATCACCGAGCGGGCCCGCGAAGATCTGGGGATGATTCGAAAAGACGAGATCTTTATCCGAATAGTCCGGACGGAGGAGATGACAAGGGAAGGGCAAACCGGGAGAGTGGAACGCTAGCCGGGTGGCTCGGCTTGGGGGAAGGACTCCACATGGCGGCTCTCTCCCTTGGCGAGCCAGCCTTCAAAGCCCGTTTGGACGAGGGCCTCCTTGAGCGCGCCTTCGAAAGCCTGCCACTGGTCCGCCGGAATGGGCTCATAGGCCTCCATCCAAGTTTGGCCGTCGGGCGCAGGCCCGTAGAGGCGTCCGCATACGCCCGTTCGCTGCCGTACCTGAGCAAATAGCCTTCCCCAAGGCGGCTCCTCGACCCGCTGGGGGGAAAGCCGATAATAGATGAAGCAGGCCCAAGCCGTGGAGTTCAAAGGCTCATTTCCGGTAAGGGGTAGGGGAGATCCAGGGGCTCGATGGGGACCTCCGAACCCTCGGGGGTCAGGGACTCTCCGGTTTCCAGGGACTCGATGCGAAGGACGGCAAGGGCTTGGCTCCCCCCTTCTGGACTAGGTGCCGCACGCACTACCCGACCTCGTGCTTGCCCTTGGCCGGCGGCCTGGATGGCTTGGCCTGGGCTTAGTTCCGCTGAGCTAGCGACTCGATAGAGGCGACGCTTGAGTCGGCCTAGGTGCTTGGTTCGAGCCACTACCTCTTGGCCGGTATAGCAGCCTTTCGTGTAGCTGATGCCCTCGAGGGATTCCAGGTTGAGCTCTTGAGGAAGGAAGGCCTCGCTAACAGCGGCAGACACTGCCGGCACGCCGGCTTGGATTCGGGTTAGCTCCCAAGCGGGCTCGCCTACTGCCCGCAGATGCCTCGCAGCAACCTGCCAGCCTCTCTGTGCCGTTTCAGATGGCAGC
>CAYVMM010000103.1:0-5352 GCA_964452535.1 uncultured Gammaproteobacteria bacterium
GGTCAAGGGCTTCACGTAGCACCCGGATCAGGTCATAGGTCGCATGCGCATCGATCGGCCGATCGCTTAGCCGATAGTAGGCGTCCACGAACAACACGGGATCGCCGTCGTGGTCATAGCCGGGGGTCACGGTGGCCTCTTCAAAGCCGTACTCGCCTAGACGTTCCCGCAAGAGCTGGTTGACCACCTGGTTCACCGGGCGATCGACTGGGCTTCTCTCTTCGCTCGAATCCATCGTGCGCTCCGGATTGATGCACACCACCACCGGAAATGAGCTTCCGTTCGATCCGCTTTGTACAGCCAGAGCCAGCGGTCCCACGTCGTCCGCCGCAGCATGGGTGCACTGATACACAATAGGGCATATCAACTGACCCCTTGAGGCTCGAGGTTACGCAATCGTTGATGTTGGAATAGAGGTTTCTGGCAGCCGAGGCCACCACAGAGCAGAAACCTGCCCAGGCTCCCACCGAGCTGGAGCCGGTCTCCAACGTCCTTCCGGATCCGGAGCCCGCCCAATCTCCAGCCAGAGCCCAATCCTGGCCAGCCGGAGCCGGCCTGGCCTCGACTGGCAAGGTCAAAGTGCGGGTAACCGTCGTGTTTACAACAAAGGTGGCTCCGAATGTGGGTGACGAGGTCATCCGGGGCGAGCTGAAGCAATCTCTTGAAGCCACTGGTATTATGACCTTGACCAACATCTCGGTTAGCCGAGAGGAAACCCGCCATGACTGAGCCGGTTCTGTGGACGCTGAAACAGGCAGGGGAGGCCATGGCCGCTCGCCAGGAGGAAGGCGTCGGACCAATGACGGTGAACTAAGAGCTGGCCTTGCTCTCCCGACGCCGCTGGGTGGCCGAGCACTGCCCGGACGCCATTTGGGTATTCTGCCGGACGGAGAGCTCTCGAATCCAGGATGTGAAGAAGGGGTTTACAACGGCCTGCGCCAGGGCCGGAATAAACGACTTTAGGATCCACGACCTACGCCACACCTGCGCAGCGTGGCTAGTGTCGGAAGGTGTGCCCCTATCGGAGGTCTGGGATCTATTGGGCCACCAGAGCATTACCATGACCGAGCGGTACGCGCACCTCGCGCCCGAGCGGGTACGCTCCGCTGTGGCCCGATTGGAGGGCAGTGAGTCACGATCGAGTCACGTAGAAATGAAGGGGGATAAAAAAACGGGCCAGGAAACTTGCTAGCCCGTTGAAATTGGGGAAATTTTTGGTGGAGCCGGCCGGGATCGAACCGGCGACCTCTACAATGCCATTGTAGCGCTCTCCCAGCTGAGCTACGGCCCCACTCCAGCTCATCCAAATTGATAGGAAACTCTATTCTAGTTAAAAGGCTCGTCGAGAGTCAATGTGAGGGATTTGCCGGGGTTCTCTTTCGGTTGAGAACGAGATCACCGGAGAACCCTTATGTTGACTCTCCTGCCTCTTGTTGGGCCTGGATATAGGACAAGGCCCGATCAAGGCGGGCCAGGGTAGTTGTCTTGCCGAGGAGCTGCAACGTGGCATCGATAGGGGGTGAACTCGCTCGCCCGGACACGGCCACACGGATAGGCTGGGCCAATTTACCGAACTTTAGGCCGAAGTGCTCGGCCACCCTCTGGATGGCTTCGTAAATGCAAGCTTCTGTCCAACTCTCGAGTGTGGTAAAGGCTTCGCGGGCAGCCTGGAGTGGCTCGGCGATCTTTGGGATCAGGTGTTTCTGCGCTGCCCCGGAGGCGTAGTCACCGAAATCGCGGAAGAAGAAGAGGCTGTTATCTGCCATTTCGGCGAGGGTTTTGGCACGCTCCTGTTGGATCTGGATCAGTCGGACGAGGTCTGGACCTTGGCAGAGCTCGACCCCATGTCGTTCTAGCTGCTGCCTGAAGGGATCGACGAGCTCCTCAGGGCGGGAGGCCCGAATATAATAGCCGTTGAGCCAGAGGAGCTTGTTGGTGTTGAAGGTCGCTGCCATGCGGCCAACCTCTGTTATGGCGAATCGCTCCAACAAGCGTTTCCGGTCGAATATCTCTTCATCCCCGTAGGACCACCCGAGGCGGGCCAAACCGTTAAGGAGGGCCTCTGGAAGGTACCCTTCGTCACGGTACTGGAGTACACTGACTGCCCCGTGCCGCTTGCTGAGCCGTTTCCTATCCTCTCCTAAGATCATCGGGACATGGGCATAACGTGGGAGATCAGCCCCAAAGGCTTCCATTAGCTGGATTTGGCGGGGGGTGTTGTTGAGGTGATCATCCCCTCGGATAATGTCCGTAATGGCCATGTCCCAATCGTCTACCACCACAGTCAAATTGTATGTAGGGCTGCCGTCGGAACGGGCGATGATCAGGTCATCTAACTCGGTATTATCGAACCGGACAGTGCCGTGGATGAGGTCGTTTACGACTGTCTCCCCAGCGTCAGGGGCTCGAAACCGAACTACTGGGTCAATCCCCGGACGGGGCTCGGCGCGATGGCGGCAGTGACCATTGTACTTCGGCTTGTCACCACGCGCCCGTTGCTCCTCGCGCATGCGGTCTAGCTCGGCCTTGGTACAGTAGCAATGGTAGGCGTGGCCGGCGGCAAGTAGCTGGTGAATCACCTCGTGGTAGCGAGCACTGCGCTGGCTTTGGAAGAAAGGGCCTTCATCCCAGTCGAGTTGGAGCCAGCGTAGTCCTTCCAATATCGCTTCCACCGCCTCGGGGGTCGAGCGCTCCTGGTCCGTGTCCTCGATACGCAGGACGAATACCCCCTGGTTTTGCCGGGCGTGCAACCACGAAAATAGGGCAGTCCGCGCCCCCCCGATATGGAGGTAGCCGGTCGGACTGGGAGCGAATCGAGTGCGTACTGCCATAACGACTGGTATTGCACCTCTCTCTGGTATGATAGCCGTCCTACGGAGCGGCAAGACAGTTGGAATGGTACCATGTTTACCGGTGCGAAACAGGGTCTTATCGAGGCCAAAGGTCAAGAATCCACGCTGAATTCGTTCGAGGCATCGCGTCACAGCGAGTTGGACCGGGCTCCATGATCCTGTTGCCTCGCTGAGCCGAGGATCAGGGGTAGATGTCGCGGAAGCCACTTAAAGGATAGGTGCGGAAAAAGGGGGAGCACTATTCGGATACGGCTGTTTGCCTTGCTTGGTCTCGTCGTATGGCTTAGCGGCTGTACTTCGTTGATGGCCTTTAAGCCTGGTTCGGAGCTAACACCTCACAAGGCCGCTCGCGACCAGGGGACTCGGGAGGAAGATCCTGCAGCTCCCCACAAGCCCTCCGATTCGCCGGCCTTACCCCAACTTGCTGCAGCTATGCCAGCGGGCTCACTTCTGGAACACCTGGGGGATTCTGTGCCCTCTGGTAAGATTCCCAAGGATTCGGCCAGTGCCTCCGAGCGGGGACTATGGCGCCGTCTTTTGTCACGACTCGAGTTGGCGCGAGCCGAGCCCGACCGAGTGACCAACTTTGTGCGCTTCTATAGCGGTCGTCCTGCCTACCTGGATCGGGTCTTCTCACGTGCCCGCCCATTTCTTCCCTATATCGTCAATCGCTTGGAAGCGGCCGATTTGCCCCTCGATCTTGCGTTGCTTCCTGTGGTGGAGAGTGCGTTCCGCCCTTTTGCCTACTCCTCCGGTCAGGCGGCGGGGGTATGGCAGTTCACCCCTGCCACCGGGCGCCGCTATGACCTGAAGCAGAACTGGTGGTATGACGGGCGCCGCGATGTCCTAGCAGAGACTGAGGCCGCAATCGATTATCTGAGCTACCTCCATGAGGAATTCGATTCCTGGCTTTTGGCGCTCGCTGCCTATAATAGCGGTGCGGGAACCGTAATACAGGCCATCCGTCAGAATCGAGATGCCGGCCAACCAACGGACTTCTGGCACCTCGACCTTCCGCAAGAGACAAGTAGCTATGTGCCGCAGCTCCTGGCACTCTCCTATGTCCTTCAGCACCGCAAGCGGTATGGGCTGGAGCTCCCCTCCATCCCCCGGGTGAAGGGCTTCGAGGTCGTGCGGCTCGATGGACCGATTGACCTAGCCCAGGCCGCTGGCCTGGCGGACCTGGAGATCAAAGCCCTCTATACCCTCAATCCGGGCCTTAATCGGTGGGCTACCCCGCCAGATGGCCCCCATCGGTTGCTTGTACCCCGTGGTACCAAGGAGCGATTGAAGGAAAGGCTCGCAGAACTCGAGCCCTCTGAGAGGGTGCGCTGGGTACATCACCGAATCGAACCGGGGGATACCTTGAGCGAGCTGGCCCGTCGTTACCGAACCACGGTGGAATTTATTAAACGGGTCAACCACCTTAAGAACAACCGTTTAATCGCTGGCCATTCCCTGATGGTGCCTACTGCCACAGCCGGACGAGAGACCTACATTCTGGCTCGCTCGCAGCATCTTCGGGCTCGTCGAGCGGGGGAGGAGACCGAAAGGGTCAAGCTTACCTATGAGGCCCAATCTGGGGATACACT
Source organism: uncultured Gammaproteobacteria bacterium (assembly GCA_964452535.1). Classification (GTDB taxonomy): domain Bacteria; phylum Pseudomonadota; class Gammaproteobacteria; order Thiohalorhabdales; family Thiohalorhabdaceae; genus Thiohalorhabdus. Next base: position 4,445 of record CAYVMM010000103.1, read on the forward strand.
CTCTGAGATAGCCCAGAGTTTCGGTGTTGAGACACGTAAGCTGGCGCAGTGGAATAACATAGCCCTTCAGGAGACCTTGCATGTCGGTCAGGAGTTGACGGTATGGGTGGCGGGTTATTTGGGCGCTAGGGACCGGGGTCACAAGAGCTTGACCCGCCTGCGTTACCAGGTCCAACGTGGTGATTCCCTCTGGGCCATTGCCCGGCGGTTCAATGTCCCAGTACACCGTTTACGGAGCTGGAATGGGCTCGATGAAACCCTCATCCACCCTGGAGATCAGTTGACCCTCTATAAGGATCTTTCCCCACTACTGGAGCATCAGAGCTAGTCTGCCTTAGCCCTTCGAACTACCCCATTGACAGTAAAAGATCGGCCTGAGATGTGCTGATGCAGAAGCTCAGATTGCTGGGTGCAGGGCTGGTTATGGCTGGGATTGCACTTGCCTGGTTGTGGCTGGCCGACTCGGTGGAACCCAATCGGGGGAGGCTACCGGAGAATTCCGGGGCGGTCGGTGGTGATCCAAGCGATCGGCGCGGGGCACTGGTGGACCAGATCGTGTTCACGGAGGAGTCCAACCCTGGCAAGGTCGTCGGTCAGATTGAGACCGGATCACGCCATCTGCTGGCCCAAGGCGTGACCAATACGACCGTCTATCACCGGCTGCGCAAATCGCAGCGTGCTGCCTTCGATCTCTCCTACGGCTCGTCTGCTGAGCTGACCCTCAATCCAGCTGGTCCCAAGTTCGCCAACGGCGAGCTCAACCCGTTCCATGTTCCTGCGATTCGCGAGGCGCTGAACTGGCTCGTCGATCGCCGCTATATTACTAATGAGCTTTACGCAGGGCTGGCCGAGCCGCGCTACCTGCCACTGAGCACGGCCTTCCCCGACTATGCGCGCCTGGCCAGCAC
>CAYVMM010000104.1:0-5313 GCA_964452535.1 uncultured Gammaproteobacteria bacterium
GGCTGGGGCGGTGAGCCAAGCGTCCTGCTGGAGCTCGGATTCGAGCTGCCCTGGCCCCCAGCCGGCATAACCGAGCATCATCCGGAAATGGGTCGGTCCTCGGCCGCTGGCGATGGCCTCCAGAATGTCTTGGGAGCCGGTTAGGGCGCTGAAGTCGTTAATGACTAAGCTGTTCTCCCATAGGCGATCGGAGGTGTGGAGGACCACCCCTTGTTCCTGCTGGACCGGACCGCCGGAGAAGACCGGCTCCTTCTCTATGTCCGAGGCCGTTGTCGGGATCTCCAATTGCTGAAACACCTGGCCGAGGGTAAGGGTCGAGGGCTGATTCATTACGACCCCCATGGCGCCTTCCTCGCTATGATTGGCCAGGTAAACTACGCTATTCTCGAAGTTGGAGTCTTGGAGCGCGGGCAAAGCGATTAGTAAATAGCCGGTGAGGTCAGTGCTATTCATGGGTCTCCCTGCTCGGGTTCCCGCCCCTTAAGAGGGGCATTCCGAATCGATCTTGGTTGAAGCTGCCTACCGGCATAGGCACTCTCAGTACTCCCTAAGTATAGCGAAATGAGCCGCCCCAAGACGAGACACCTCGGAGAGGAGAAAGGCGACTATGAGCCAGGCCCCCTACATTATTTGGTTCGAGGATCTGACCATGGATTGGGTGGCGCAGGTGGGCGGCAAGAACGCTTCCCTCGGCGAGATGACCCGCCACCTTGCCCAGTCGGGGGTGCGAGTCCCCGGCGGTTTCGCGGTTACGGCGGCGGCCTACCGAGCGCTGCTCGACAAGGCCGGCCTGCGTCAGCCGTTGCGCGAGCTGTTCGCCGACCTCGACATCGATAATCGGGCCGATTTGGCCTTCGCTGGAGAGCGGGCTCGTGGCTGGATCTTAAACGCGGATCTGCCGTCTCCCGTGGAGGATGGCATTCGCGAGGCCTATGGTGAGCTTCAGAGGCGCCTGGGGGAAAGAGTGGCCGTTGCAGTGCGCTCCTCGGCCACAGCGGAGGATCTACCGGAAGCGAGCTTCGCCGGACAGCAGGAGACCTACCTCCATGTCCGCGGGGAGAGCAATCTCCTACGGGCGGTGCACAAGTGCCTCGCCTCCCTGTTCACCGATCGCGCCATCTCCTATCGTGCCAAGCGCGGATTTGATCACCTTGAGGTGGCCCTTTCCGTAGGCGTTCAGCAGATGGTCTACGCTGACTGTGGGGCCGCTGGCGTTATGTTCTCGATCGATACCGAGTCCGGTTTCAACGATGCGGTGTTCATTACCGCTGCCTATGGGCTCGGGGAGAATGTGGTCCAGGGGGCGGTGAATCCGGATGAGTATTACGTTTTCAAGCCCCTCCTGGAGCAGGACTATCCGGCCCTGATCCGACGCAAGCTGGGGGAGAAGTCCCTGCGCATGGTCTACGACGACTCCGGCGATGCCAAGAACCTATGGGTCCCGAAAGAGGAGCGCAACCGCTTCGTCCTTGAGGATGAGGAGGCCCTGACCCTCGCCCGTTGGGCAGTAGCCGTAGAGCGCCATTATTCCAAGCAGGCAGGCCGCCTTAGTCCTATGGATATGGAATGGGCCCGCGATCAAGAGACGGGCGAGCTCTTCATGCTCCAGGCCCGACCCGAGACGGTGCATCGGGGGAAGGAGTCTGAGCTCCTGCGCAGCTATCGGCTCAAGGAGCGCGGTGAGGTCTTGACCAGAGGTCGGAGCGTGGGCTCGGCCATCGCCAGCGGGCCCGTGCGGATTGTCCAAAGCCCTAAGGAGCTTACTGCCTTCAACAAGGGTGACTTGCTGGTCACGGATATGACCGATCCCGACTGGGAGCCGATCATGAAGCGGGCTTCCGGGATCGTTACCAATCGGGGGGGACGCACCTGCCATGCTGCCATCGTTTCCCGGGAGCTGGGCATACCGGCTGTGGTCGGCACGGGGGATGCCACTGAAGTCCTGGAGCCTGAGCAAATCGTCACCCTGTCCTGTGCGGAGGGGGATACGGGGTATATCTACGATGGCGCCCTGGCCTTCGACGTGGAGGATTTGGAGCTTGACGAGGCCTCGCTTCCGGAATCGGTGGATCTGATGATGAATGTCGGCAACCCGGAGCGGGCCTTCACCTTTGCGCGAGTCCCCAATCGCGGGGTTGGCCTGGCCCGAATGGAGTTTGTGATCAACAACGAGATCAGCGTTCATCCGATGGCCTTGCTGAATCCCAACCGGACCAGCAATCGAACCCGAGCGGAGATCCGGAATCGCACCGCGGCCTTTGCCGATAACCGCGATTTCTTTGTGCGCACCCTCTCCGAAGGATTGGCGACCATTGCGGCGAGCTTCTGGCCCAAGGACGTCATCGTGCGTCTGTCCGACTTCAAGTCCAACGAATACGCTAACCTTGTCGGTGGCAGCTACTTCGAGCCCCAGGAGGAAAACCCCATGATTGGGTTCCGGGGGGCATCACGGTACTATTCTGACGCCTACCGCGAAGGCTTCGCCATGGAATGTGAGGCCATCCGCCGTGCCCGGGATCAGCTAGGACTTACCAATATCAAGGTGATGGTGCCCTTCTGTCGGACGGTGGCGGAAGGGGAGAAGGTTCGCGCGGAGATGGCGCACAACGGGCTGGAGCAGGGCGTCGATGGCTTGGAGCTCTACCTCATGTGCGAACTTCCCGCCAATGTCATTCGGGCCGAGGCGTTCGCCGAGGTCTTCGACGGCTTCTCCATTGGCTCCAACGATCTCACTCAGCTTACGCTGGGTGTGGATCGGGACTCGGCCCTGGTTGCTCCGCTGTTCAACGAGCGCGACGAAGCCGTCAAGCGCTCCATCGCCGAGGTCATCGCTCGCGTCAAGGACAAGGGGGCCAAGATTGGCATCTGTGGCCAGGCCCCGAGCGACTATCCCGACTTTGCCGAGTTTTTGGTGGAGGCTGGGATCGATTCCATCTCCGTCAATCCCGATGCGATGGCTACCACTGCCCACTACCTCCGCAAGCAAGCAGGGCAGGACTGAGCCGGAGACCAGAGTCTGCCCTGTCCTTCCTTCGCCTTGGTGTGCGTTATTACCGACTCGGCTCGGCTTGGTCCTTTGCGGCCCCTTCCCTCTCCAGGCTTCCCTCGGAGACGGGAGCCACAATGCCGGTGGCCCCGTGACAGAGGCCACTTTGGAGGACTTGCTGGAAGCGCGTGCCCTGTCGACTGTGGAAGAGCCACGTCTCACCGCTGAATCGGTTGAGGAATTGGGGGAAGGCCGTATCAACTACCCCTTCCGCCACCAGCCTCGCCAAAGGGATATTGCCGGGCCTCAGCTTGACTGTCTTGACTAGGATAAGCCGGCTGGCCGCTAACCGCTGCCCGAGCCAAGCGGCCAAGCTGTCCGAAGTGACCGACCAGTCGCTAGGGATATCGTGAGCCGGCATAACCTCAGTGACGGGAAGCCAGACAGGAATCTGGGCTCGTTGCCGGACTTGTTTCAGCTCCGAGAGGGTGGCTACGGGGACGAGGCCCTTTTGCAGTCCCGCCATCATCAGCCCGTATTGCTCGATGGCCCGCAAGGCCATGGCGTGCGCGGCTTTGTCGCTGAATGCCCATTGTGCCTGAAGCTCACGAACCCGCTCAGCGAAGGGCCCTCCGCCCGGGACGAGCACGATCTTTCCCCCGTGGCAGGCGAGGATGTCGAGCCAGTAGCTCAGCTCGCCGCGCCCGGCAAGACTTCCGCCTAGCTTAACTACCCACACCTTCTGCCTCTTGGGGGGCCCGACTGGAAGCGCGGATCAGGCTTAGCATGGCTTTTGCTTTGTCAAAGGTCTCCTGGTACTCGGCCTGGCGCTCTGAGTCCGCGACGATTCCTCCACCCGCCCAGAAGCGCAGGCTTCCCCCGGAATACACCAGGGTCCGAATGGCGATGTTGGTATCCATGGTCCCGTTATAGCCGATATAGCCGATGGCTCCACAATAGATGCCACGCCGATAGGGCTCGAGCTCTTCGATGATCTCCATGGCCCGGACTTTGGGCGCTCCGGTAATGGAGCCTCCGGGGAAGCAGCCGCGGAGCACGTCCGGGGCTGTGCACCCTGGACGTAGGCGGCCTGTTACCGTACTGACCAGATGGTGGACTGTGGCGTAGCTCTCGACGGCGAAAAGCTCCGGTACCCGGATCTCGGAGCAGGTCTTGCTAAGATCGTTACGCAGGAGGTCCACAATCATTACGTTCTCGGCGTGATCCTTGGGACTGGCAGCGAGCTCGGCGGCTAGGTGCTTATCCCGCTTCGGGTCGCTGGATCGTGGCCGGGTGCCCTTGATGGGTCGGGTTTCGACTCGCTCATTTGCGAGTTGGAGGAAACGCTCAGGCGAAGCGGAAAGCACTTGAACCCCTGGGATATGGAGATAGGCCGCAAAGGGCGTAGGGCTCAGGTGGCGCAGGGCTCGGTAAGCGGTCCAGGCATCGCCTGTGGCGGGCGCCGCAAAGCGCTGCGCCAAATTGACCTGATAGCAGTCCCCTTGGTGGATGTAACGCTGAGCACGCTGGAAGCGCTCGGCGTAGCCGCCGGGGTCCAAGTTGGACAGGACCTCGCCGATTACCCGAAAGGGCTTAGGGGGATCCCTTTGAGGGGGGTCGGTGAAGAATCGGGTCAGCTTACCCCATCGCTTTCGGGTGAGGGGGTCCCGGCCTTGGCCCACCAGGTAGGTTCGGCGCCGTAGGTGGTCATTGACCACTGCCCAATCGTAGAGGCCAAGGGCCATGTCGGGAATGTCCTCGGCGTTGTGGGCAATGGCGGGCAGCGTCTCCAGGCGTCGAGCCAGATCGTAGGCGAAATAGCCCATGGCGCCCCCGGCGAAAGGGAGCTCGCCCACGGAAGCCGGCTCTAGGAAGCGAGCCGCAAGGGCAAAGGGATCCTCTTGGGAGCGTTCCGTGCCTTGCCGGTTTCGGATCTCGGTGACCCCCCCGTAGGTGACCAGAACGGTCTCCGGATCAGCAGCCAAGATGTCGTATCGGCCCTGTTGGATGAAGGGTCGGCCGCTATCAAGGAACACGGCCCAAGGACGGTCGGCGAGCCCTTCGAATAGGGCCGTGCTATCCGACCGGTAGGGCAGCTCTTCTACCCTGGGGAAGCGTGTCACGGCCTTCTTCCCCTCAGTGTTTGCTTTCCCTCGCTTCTGTCCATTTGTTCAAGTCTCGGGCGAGCAGCCGGGCTACCGCCACAGCAGGGGCTTGGTCCCCTAGTTGGGTGGCGGCTGGGCCGGGGCCGAGCACCGCTTCCAGATCCTGGTAACGGCGTTCTAGGCGCCTAGCCAGACGTTGGGCTAGGAAGCGCCCTGTCCCAG
>CAYVMM010000105.1:0-5177 GCA_964452535.1 uncultured Gammaproteobacteria bacterium
GCAGCGCGCGCGAGCTCCCCTGTGGCGTCTTGGGAGCGATCGTCCACCACGACAATCGTGGCGTGCTCGGAACCGGGATAGCGCGCTACCGCCGCTGTCACCCTCTCGAGGGTGAGCGCAATGGAGCGCTTTTCGTCTCGGGCCGGGATAACAATGCCGAGACGAACCCCACGAGGAAGGGAGGAAATCTCCTCGGAGGGTTCCGGAATGAGGCGGAGGGAGTGCACGAGTCGCCAGGCGAACCCGCCTGTCAATGTGAGCCCGAAGATTGCCAGAAAACTCCCGATCCATACCATTGAAGCGTGTGGGAGTTGTGATCAAAGATCGGGCCAGTTTACACAAAAAGTAAGGTTCGAAAAAAGCGAGAAAGCGAGATGCCTGGGCGGATTGAAGAGATATCAGGCTCGGAGGGTTGCGGCTGGATTGGATCGTTTTTCCCGGATGTTCCGCAATCCCCCCGGCCTGAGAAGAGCAGCAGCGAATAAGCGGCTAGGTTACGATTCCGGGCTATGCGTATAGTACCACAGGCTAGCGTTAAAGATCAGTGCCCCGAGGATATTACCAATGGTTACCGGAATCTGATTCCATACCCACCACTCATAGAGCGTAACCTCCGCACCGGAGAGTATACCCACCGGGAAAACGAACATATTTACAACGGTATGCTCAAAGCCCAACGCAAAAAAGGTGGCAATGGGAAGCCACATCAACATAATCTTGCCCGAAACGCTCCGAGCTGCCTTGGCAATTATGGGAGCCAAACTGACCAGCCAGTTACAGAGAACGCCCATGCCAACGGCCGAAAGCCACCCTATCGCACCATGGTGGACATAAGAAATTTTCTTTTCGGCTACACCCGCAAGGACATTAAGCACATCCGGTTGGGTGGCCAAGCCGCCTTTGGTCAAGGAGAACCAGAGCAGCCAAGCAAAAAAGAGCCCACCGAGGAGATTCCCCAATAAGGTCCATATCCAGTTACGGGCTACGCCCCACGGTTTGACACGCCCCGCATACATTCCGATGGGCATGACAGAAAAACTGCCCGTGGCCATCTCTAGCCCCAGGGTCGCCAGCATCACGTAACCGACAGGGAAAATCAATCCAGCAGCGGAACTGGGCCATCCGTGAGCGACCAGCAAAGCCGTTAGGGCGGTAGCATAGGCCAAGAATGGAGTACAGAGGAACCCTCGGATTAAAATGTGGGAAGTGGCAAAACTGTCTTTCTTGGCTGCATCCTTGACGAGCTCTTCGCCCATCTGTGCAGGCGATACAGCATCAGGCATGACGAAATCTGCAAGGCTTTCTTGGGAAAAGCCCGCCTGGGATGCGCCGGATGTTGGATTGCTTTCTTCCGTGTTACTTGCCGAATCGGATTGGGCACTATCGTTCATGGCCCTGTCTCCCTCCTTGGGTTAATGCTTCACGGATTTTTGTGAGTTGCTCGATCTCCCAATGGTCTCCTCCCAAGCCTTGGATGGCTAAACACTCGGGAATCCGCCGGCCCCCAAGACGCCTGCCCCTTGCAGCTCATCAAAAGCAAGTTGCCTTGGCTTCAGGAGGTAGAAAAAGGGGAACGACGCCATCTTCCAGCGAGGGCTGGCCAAAGGGCAAGGACGGGATAGGAGTGGGCACCTCAAGCGCAGTGCTGCTTGGGCTGAGCTCTGCCCCCTTGAGCAATTCCACCGCAGGGGAGATGGGTACACCATCATGACGACGAGGCCTACGAACGGAATTCAAGCCTACCAGGCAATCCTCCAAAAGGGTAAGATCCCACACGTTCGAGAGTTTGCCCACTCCTTGAGGCGTTAAGCAAGGCGTGGTTTGTCTACCCAGGGAAGGGACTCCGAGGTTTCCTACCGATCCAACCGCTTGAATTTGGAGCGGTGGGGTGGCTCGTCTCCCAGACGTTTCTTGCGGTCTTCCTCGTAATCCCGGTAGGATCCTTCCATGAATACGACCTGGCCGTCTTCCTCGAAGGCCATGGTGTGGGTAGCTACTCGGTCGAGGAACCATCGATCGTGGGAGACCACAATCGCGCTTCCAGGGAAGTCCAGGAGAGCCTGTTCCAAGGCCCGAAGGGTTTCTACGTCCAGATCGTTGGTCGGCTCGTCGAGGAGCAAGACGTTACCACCCTTCTGCAGGAGCTTGGCTAGGTGCACCCGGTTGCGTTCCCCGCCCGATAGGTCCTTTACCCGCTTCTGCTGCTCGGCGCCAGAAAAGTTAAATCGACTGACGTAGGCTCGGGATCGAATCTCCCAATTGCCCACTCGCAAGTAATCGGCCCCCCCGGAGATCTCCTCCCAGACGGTATTGTCCCCGTTTAGGGAATCTCGGGTCTGATCCACGTAGGCCAATTCCACTGTATCGCCGAGCTCGATGCTCCCCTGCTCGGGTGCCTCATCACCGGTGATAAGTCGGAGCAGGGTGGTTTTGCCAGCCCCATTAGGGCCGATTACGCCCACAATGGCCCCACTGGGAATGAGGAAGGAGAGGCCCTGATAGAGCTCGCGGTCCCGGAAGCGCTTGGAAAGGCCTTCGGCCTCGACCACCTTATCCCCCAGCCTCGGGCCGGGAGGAATGTAGATCTCGTTCGTCTGGGCCCGTTTCTGGTATTCGGGTTGAGCCAGCTCATCCAGGCGCTTGAGGCGGGCCTTATTCTTGGCTTGCCGGCCTTTCGGATTGGCACGGGCCCACTCTAGCTCCTCCTGGATGGCCTTCTGGCGGGCGCTCTCGGCCTTCTCCTCTTGTTCTAGGCGCTTCTCCTTGTATTCCAGCCATTGGGAGTAATTGCCTTGGAAAGGGAAGCCTCGGCCTCGGTCCAGCTCCAGGATCCAGCCAGCCACATTGTCCAAGAAGTACCGGTCGTGAGTCACCGCTACTACCGTGCCGGGGAACTCACCGAGATAGCGCTCCAGCCACGCCACCGACTCGGCGTCCAAGTGGTTGGTGGGCTCGTCCAGGATAAGCATGTCGGGATCGGCCAACAGGGTTTGGCATAGTGCCACGCGGCGCCGCTCCCCGCCGGAGAGGGCGCTCACCTTGGCCTCCCAGGGCGGTAAGCGGAGGGCGTCGGCGGCCACTTCCAGGCGACGATCCAAGTCCCAAGCATTCACTGCCTCGATCTTCTCCTGGAGCTCCCCTTGTTCGGCAATGAGCGACTCGAAGTCAGCCTCCGGGTCGGCGAAGGCCGCGGTAACCTCGTTATAGCGATCAAGCAAGGCCCGGGTCTCGGCAACGCCTTCCTCGACATTGCCGCGAACGTCCTGGGATTCGTTGAGCTGGGGCTCTTGGGGCAAGTAACCGATCCGAATGCCTGGCTGAGGGCGGACTTGCCCCTCGTATTCGCGGTCCACTCCCGCCATGATCCGTAGAAGGGTGGACTTGCCGGCCCCATTGTAGCCCAGCACACCGATCTTGGCCCCGTAGAGGAAGCTCAGATGGATGTCCTCAAGGACTGTACGCTTGGGTGGTACGACCTTGGTCAGTGCGGTCAGGGTACAGATAGGTTGTGCCATAACACCTCTACGCGCGCTTTAGTCTTAAGATGCGCTATTGTCACGGAAGATCCGTTCTTGGAAAAGTGCTGGCTAAGCTAAAGGAGCTCTTCGCAGGGGCGCTACCTTCCGTCCACTAGCTCCTCCAGTCGGTGATCGTAGACTGGCGCCATGAGCGACCAGTCGAAGCGGGCAATCGATCTGGCTAGCTCCACTGGAGCGACTGGCGGGCCATCCCGGAGTAGGGTGGCCAATCGCTCCGTCAGGGCCTCTTCCTCTTCATAGAAGCAAGCTCCGTGAGGGGGATCGGGGAGAAGCTCGGGATAGGCCAGCCTATTGGGAAGCAAGGGGAAGGTTTGGCAGTAGATTGCCTCGGCGACGCCGATCCCAAAGAAGTCCTGACAACTGGTCACCGGGAGGATGTCGGCGGCCCAGAGCCAGCGGGCATAGGCCTTCCAATCGGCAGTATAGCCAAAGTGGACCATCCGATCGCCCAGATAATGACGAGCCTCATCGAAGATCGGGGGATAACGAGAGGAGTGCGCGCCCAAGACCGCCACTTCGAAGGCGAATCCGTGCTCGGCAAGGGCGAAGAGCGCTTGGAAAAAGGTCTGAGGATCCTTGTCGTGCTCCCAGCGATGATTCCAGAGGATCAGCGGGGGGCCGCTCCTTCCCAGGCTGGGTCGATGACGGTCGAGAGCCTGCAGGTCTAGCCCCAGCGGCATCACCTCGGCAGTCTCGACGAGTTGGTCCAGCTGGTTCAGCTCTCGGTAATCGCGTAAGGAGGACAGCATTTCCCGGAGGCCCTTCAGGAGGCTGTTCCGGTTATGGGCCGAGTTAAACCAAACGGCGTCGGCGGCGAGGGCGGTTGTAAAATTGAGGAAGCTGTAATGCTGGTCCCACCCTCGTCGAGCCTCGCGATCCTGGGGTGACCAGGGATAGGCGAGTTGATTCTCATGGAAATAGGCGACGACGGGTATCCGGGCGGTATGAGGACGGGTCAAGGCGAGGAAGCTCGTTAGGTCCAGCATGTCCGTGACCAGCAGCAGATCGGGAAACTGGGAAAGATTGCGGAAGGCCCGGGCCAAGGTAAGCGCGCCTCCGTGCATGCGCCATTTCCAATGACGGCCAGGAAGGGTAAGCTGATCCACTCGCTGGCTGGAGTGGGTCTGAAAGCCCTTTGCCCAGGCTGCATGAGAGCCCCCGAAGTATGGCTCGACAAGGAGGATGTTCACGCCTTTGGCCCTTCAGATTGGAAGGGGTCGGTCGTTACTGGGCCTTTTCCGACTTAATTTGTGCCCCTCTTCGGACGCCCCCACGGTGGGGCCTCATCCATTACCGGCCCGGTTCCAGTGACTTTGTTGAGGTTTCCCTCAAGGGTAACCTTGAGCGAGCTTCGAGATCCCCCGGCAGATGCTGGCGACTACTTCCGGAAGAGCCAGAAGATCAAAGTGAGCAGGATGCTGATCAGTAGGCTTGTGGTTAGGGGGAAATAGAAGCGCAATCCGTCTCTCTGGATGACAATGTCCCCTGGGAGGCGGCCCAAGCCGCTCTTCTGGATCAGTGGCCATAAAAGACCGAGTCCAACGAGGACCAAGCCCAGGAGGATCAAGAAGCGCGCCATGCCTTTGCCTCTTAGTCGCCCCTTACTCGTTACCGGGCCGGTTTGAGTCCCTTAACAGG
>CAYVMM010000106.1:0-5147 GCA_964452535.1 uncultured Gammaproteobacteria bacterium
AAGCCCACGCTATACCAGATGGCGTAGGCCAGGAGCAGGAGCACGGCAAGCAGGAAAAGCATGGTCAGGATGGGGCTCAGAAAGCGGAGGCCACGGGGCAGATGACGGATCAGCGCATCCTTCAGGGGCCGCAATACCACCGCGACAAAGAAGGCCAGAGCCAAGGGCATGGTGACGACGTAGGTGCCCTTCAGGGCCCACCCAACCAGGATGATGGTAATCACGGAGAGCAGGACCAGGGAACTCTGCCGATAGCGCTCTAGGGGGTCGAGGGTTGGGGCCAGGGGTGCTCTCCTGAACATGATCGCTCTCCTGAAGGGAGGGAGTAATCTTTCAGAGTCCCGTAGAGCTTATCACGAGGCCTCGTCAAAGCTGCGGGCGTGCCGTATCAAATGATCCAGATCAACTCTGCTGGGATGCCCGTATGCTTTACTGGCTAATCCCCGATCGCTGCGGAGACCCGGAATGCCCGATTCCCCTCGCATCATCGAGGCCCACCAAGGCCTTGAGGCCCTGTTCCAATGCCTCCGAGCGCAAGGCTTCACACCGATCGGACCGACGATCCGGGATCAGGCCATCGTCTACGAAGCGCTAGAGGGGGTGGCCGATCTGCCGGTGGGCTGGACGGAGGAGCAGGAGGGCGGCTACTATCGCCTCCGCGAACGGGGGGATAATGCCTTCTTCGGCTATGCCGTGGGGCCCCATTCCTTCAAGCAATTCCTGCATGTCCCCTATCAGCCCTTGTGGGAGGCTCACTGGGAGGAAGGCCAGCTCCGATTTACGCCCGTCGAGACCGAGCCCCCGAGGTACGCCTTCATTGGGATCCGCTCCTGCGAGATTCACGCCATCGACATCCAAGACCGCGTCCTCGTACACGATGAACACACCGATCCCCATTACGCAGCCCGGCGCCAGGACAACCTCTTCATCGCAGTGAATTGCGGCCAAGCCGGCGGCACCTGCTTCTGCGTTTCCATGGGAACGGGCCCCAAGGCGGATCACGGCTTTGACCTGGCCTTGACCGAGCTGATCGAGGACGATCATCACGCCTTCCTAGTGGAGCCCGGAACGGAGCAAGGCAAGGGCCTGTTGGCCGAGATCCCCCACCGAGAGGCCAGGGCAAACGAGATGGAGCAAGCAGAGGCAGTGGTCCAGAGGACGGCCAGGCAGATGGGTCGGGAGCTGGATGCCGAGAATGTGCACGATGTGCTGATGCGCAATCTGGAGCATCCACGCTGGGAGGAGGTGGCGGAGCGTTGCCTTTCCTGCGGCAACTGCACGCTGGTGTGTCCCACCTGTTTTTGCACTACGACAGTGGACACGAACGATCTCACCGGCGATCACGCTGACCGCTCGCGACAGTGGGATTCTTGCTTCAATCTGGATTTCTCGTATGTGCACGGGGGCAGTGTTCGCCAATCCACCCGAGCCCGCTACCGCCAGTGGCTGACCCATAAACTGGCCACCTGGCTCGATCAGTTCGGTACCTCCGGGTGTGTGGGATGCGGGCGCTGCATCACTTGGTGCCCCGTAGCCATCGATCTCACCGAAGAAGTCCGTGCCATCCAGGCAAGCGAGGGCGAGCCATGAGCGACGGACTCGGCGAGCGGGGGCGCGAGGGCCTAGAGCAGATCGTCGCCGAGCACGTCTTCTTCGCTGACTTGGCGCAGGAGCACGTCGGCCTTGTGAGTGGCTGTGCCCAGAACGTGCGATTTGAAGCGGGTGAGTACCTCCTGCGCGAAGGCGAGCCTGCTGACACGTTCTATCTGCTGCGGGAGGGGCGGGTGGCCCTGGAGATCCATGCCCCGGGACAGGCCGGTATGACCTTCCAGACCCTCGGGATGGGGGAGATCGTCGGGGTTTCCTGGCTCGTTCCCCCCTACCGCTGGACTTATGACGCTCGGGCGGTGGGACGGGTGCGGGCCATTTCCCTCGATGCCCAATGCCTTCGCAGTAAGTGCCAAACCGATCACGATCTGGGCTACGCCATGATGCTCCGTTTCGTGCCCGTCCTGGTCCAGCGTCTTCAGGCGACCCGCTTGCAGCTCCTGGACGTTTATGGCCGCAATGACTAAGGCAGAAGAAGTCAACCGGATGAAGCCGGATCCCTTGGTCCCCCAACTGGCACGCGTGGGACGCCGGCGCCGAGAAACCCACGACACCTGGACCCTGGAACTGGATCCGTCTCCGGACTATCCCGGTTTTGCCCCCGCCCAGTTCGATATGCTCTACGTCATGGGGGTCGGTGAAATTCCCATCAGTGTGAGTAGTGATCCGGCTCAAGGGCGACTCGCTCACACGATTCGGGCCGCGGGTCCGGTATCCAAAGCCCTCGTCGGGCTGAAGCGGGGCGATACGCTAGGCTTGCGCGGCCCTTTCGGCAGCGCATGGCCGCTGGCGGAAGCCAAGGGCAAGGATGTGGTCGTCATGGCCGGGGGCCTTGGGATCGCACCGCTGCGCCCCCTCTTGTACCGCCTGTTCGCTGAACCGCAGGCGTATGGTCGTCTCTGCCTACTCTACGGTACGCGCAGTCCGGCGCATGTCCTCTATGCCCGGGAGCTTGAGCGTTGGCGGGAGAAGGGCAGGGCCCGCGTGGAGATTACTGTGGACCACGCCTCAACCGATTGGTCCGGGCCAGTGGGGGTGGTTACGGACCTGATACACACGGGCCTGTTCGACCCCGATCACGCCGTCGCCTTTGTCTGCGGACCCGAGGTGATGATGCGCTTTTCCATAAGCACCTTAATGGCTAAGGGATTGCCTCCGGCGGCCATCCATCTTTCGATGGAGCGCAACATGAAGTGCGCCGTCGGCCATTGCGGCCACTGCCAGTTCGGTCCGGCCTTTATCTGCAAGGATGGGCCTGTGCTGCGCTTTGACCGAGTGCAAGAGCTCCTCGGCATCAAGGAGATTTGAGATGACAGTGCGGCGAAAGCCCAAGCTGGCGGTTTGGAAGTTCGCTTCCTGCGATGGCTGCCAGCTCTCCCTTTTGGACCTGGAGGACGAGCTGCTGGAGGTAGCCGGGGCCATGGATATTGCCTATTTTTTGGAGGCAAGCCGGGCCACCGTTAAAGGGCCCTACGATCTCTCGCTCGTCGAGGGCTCCGTTACCACCCCCCACGATGCCCAGCGGATCCGGGAGGTGCGTCGGCAGTCGAAATTCCTGGTGACCATCGGAGCCTGCGCCACCACCGGCGGCATCCAAGCCTTACGTAACTTCCGGGATGTCAAGGAGTTCGTGGCTCAGGTCTATGCCCATCCCGACTACATCGACAGCCTCGCCACTTCCACGCCCATTGCCGATCATGTGCGGGTGGATTTCGAGCTTCAAGGCTGTCCCATTAACAAACGCCAGCTTTTTGAGGTGATGACGGCGTTCCTTGCCGGTCGTCGCCCTGGGATCGCCTCAGAGTCGGTTTGTATGGAGTGCAAACGGGCAGGCAATGTCTGTGTCCTGGTGGCCCATGGCACCCCGTGCCTTGGACCGGTGACCCATGCCGGCTGCGGGGCCCTGTGTCCTTCCTACGATCGGGGCTGCTACGGCTGCTACGGGCCCAAGGAGACGCCCAATACAGCGTCCTTAAGCGCCTGGCTGAAGGGGCTCGGCCTGGATTCCCCGGATCTTCAGCGGCTCTATCGCACCTTCAACGCCAACGCCGAAGCTTTCCGGGAGGAGAGCAAGCGCTATGACCCGTAAGACCATCAAGGTCAATTACCTGGCGCGAGTAGAGGGCGAAGGCGCCCTTAAGGTGACAGTCCGCAATGGGACAGTCCGCGATGCCGAGCTCAACATCTTTGAGCCACCGCGATTCTTCGAAGCCTTCCTACGCGGGCGGGACTTTACTGAGGCCCCCGATATCACGGCACGGATCTGCGGGATTTGCCCCGTTGCCTATCAGATGAGCGCCGTCTGTGCCATGGAGGATGCCCTGGACCTTGCTGTCCCCGAGCCAATCCGGCTCCTGAGGCGACTCCTCTACTGCGGGGAGTGGATCGAGAGCCACGCCTTGCACATCTACATGCTCCATGCCCCTGATTTCTTGGGCTACGAAAGCGCCATGGCCATGGCTCAGGACCATGGGGAGCGGGTTCGTCAGGGCTTGGCCCTGAAGAAGGCCGGTAATGCCATCCTGGCTTTGCTAGGTGGCCGGGAGGTCCATCCCATCAATGTCCGGGTCGGCGGCTTCTACAAGGTGCCCCAGAAGAGGGCTTTGGGCTCGCTCCTAGAGGAGCTCAAGCGCGCTCGGGAGATCGCCCGGGATACGGTGGAGTGGGTGGCAGGCTTCGACTTCCCCGACTGTGAGCGGGATTACGAATTCGTGGCCCTGCGGGCGGAGGGCAAATACCCCTTCAACGAGGGACGTATCGCCTCGAACAAGGGCCTTGATATCTCCGCCCGGGAATACGATCGCCATTTCGAGGAGACCCAGTTAAGGCGTAGCACGGCATTGCGCTCGCACATCAAGGGTCGCGGCCCCTATCTGTGCGGGCCGATGGCTCGGTACAGCCTCAATTCCCATCGGCTCTCCCCCCTGGCCCGGGAGGCAGCGACGGAGGCGGGCCTCGGCGACGAATGCCGCAACCCCTATCAGAGCATTGTGGTACGGGCCGTGGAAGTGCTGCAGGCCTGCAATGAGGCCATCGAGCTCATCGAGGACTACCCGGAGCCGGAGGCACCGACGATTACCATCCCCCCGGCCGCTGGGATCGGCTACGGGGCCACGGAGGCCCCGCGCGGTCTGCTGTACCATCGCTATCGGCTCGCGCCAGACGGCACCATCGCCGACGCCAAGATCGTCCCCCCGACTTCGCAGAATCAGGCGAGCATTGAGCAGGATCTGAAAGCCTTTATCCCGGCCTGGCTGGAGCTGCCCGAGGACGAGCTCCAATGGCGCTGTGAGCAAACGGTACGCAACTATGATCCTTGCATCTCCTGTGCCGCCCATTTCCTGCGACTTGAAATGGATCGGGGGCGATGAGGGGGACACGCTGCATCATCGGGGTGGGCAACCGAGATCGGGGCGACGATGGCGTGGGACCATTGGTGGCCCAGGAGCTGCGGGAGGATGTGGGTCCAGGGATCGAGGTCCTCGAGCAAGAGGGCGAAGTCGCCTCGCTACTCCAGTGCTTGGAGGAGGCCGAAGTGG
>CAYVMM010000107.1:0-5134 GCA_964452535.1 uncultured Gammaproteobacteria bacterium
CTTCCGGTCTTGGCAGGCCAGAGGACCTGCTTAAACGGCAAAGCGCCCCATCGATTTAAGCCGGGTTAGACTCTTCCCGATGGGCCATCCTCTACGGCGCGCATAGGCCCATGGGATGCCCCAGGAATGAGGGATTAACGCAAATGCTGGCAAGGGGAGCATCAATCCGGTCCCCCAAACCGGTCCGGTAAAGGGGAGAAACGATTGGGAGGAGGGCCCCGATGCCTGCCAGATCGAGACCCTTCTAGCCTAACGCGCCCAAAGTCTCAGCGTTCGAGGGCCACTGAGTGAAACGACCCCATTTCCCATGGGGCTTGCCGAAACGGGCTAGATACCCAAGTCAGCGCGGCAGCCCAAGTTGGCCCCTCGGGGGCAATTCGCCCCTCGGGGACAAGCGGCTTCTGCCTCCCCGCTCCCGCCAACCTAGGGCGTTGACTGGATCGGGGATTGTCCCGTCATCTCAATGACGAACCCCCAAGGCTATGGAGCAATCACGACCATGGCCACCAAGAAGAAGACGCGGACCGGGTGGGTTGAGATGCCGCCTCCGGCTCGCCACGCCGCTTACGAAGCCAGCTCTTGATAGGCTCGCCATCGCTCAGATAAAGGGCTATTCCCCCAAGCACGACCACCGCTATCAAGAAGGTACCGATCCAGCTCATCCACGCAATCCGACCGCCAACCGAAAAGGGGAATCGGGAAACGTATTTCGTGCCATCCTCACCCCGGATGGTCACGATGCCGACATAGTTACCGGCCTTCTGGAACTCATGTTTAACCTGGATCGTGCCTTGCGGGTACTGCTGCGGCGGCTTCCTGAGGATGGTCTCGCCATCGCCCTCGGGTCCTGAGCCCCACGCACCGGGATGGCGCTTGACGATAACCTCCGCCTGCATCGGCGTAAGGGCTTGATCCACATAGTCCATCACGATGCTCGTGGCGCCCACTTTGGGGATATCCTCACAGAACTCCTTGCCCTCGACGTAGCCGGAGAAATGCATCCGATAGGGACCGATGGACAGGACGCATCGATCCTGCTGGATGCTGACACCACCGTGAGCGAATGCCGCCGGACTCGCCAGGGTCAAGAAAAGCGCGGTAAGAACCGCTAGCCCCCCAACCCGGTACAGGGAACATCGATTTGCTGTCATCGTTTAATAACCTCCTGCTTGAAAAAGAAGGTATCGAATCATGCCGTCCTCAAAAAAGGCTCTGAGCCTCCCCACTGGGCGGAAACTCAGAGCCTTAAGCGCACAAGCCTTTCCAGATCCTTCCTCTCCTCAATTTCCCCGGAAAGGCCGTCTAGTTTAGCAAGCCTTAGAGTGTCGTCTCCCCAGCAACCGGGACGAGGCCATGGTTGATGAGCCCGATTTCCCGATTGCCGGTGTCATCGAAGAACATAACCAAACCGCCCATCTCGAGATTGGCGCTGTAGGACATGTCAGCCATGTTCTCGATCGCCCACTTCGCACTCTGGGCCTTAAAGGTCACGGTCCGCGTCTCGCCCGAGGCGATGGGGGTGGGATCATCCACCGTCAGCCCTTGCGGGGCCATCAGATAGCGCGGATAGTCGGGCTCCGGCGCGACCACGTCCGGATTGCGGAACCGCAGATTGGCGGTGGTGAACTCGCCCAACCGAATGGGGCTATCGGTTTGGTTCGTCACCTTCATCGTCACGATCATCGTGCGGCCAGGCCGATCCCACTTGGCCGACGTCGCAGTCGCCTTCACCTTATCCGACAGGCCCTTGAGCCCTTCCGGCTGCTCTGGCGTTGGATGACTTGCCGCCTGCAACGGGATGAGGGTCTCGTACTGGGCCTCCGTATAGAAATAGGCCACTGCCACGACCAAGACGACCGCCACACCCATCCCAATACCGATCTGGGTATCCCGGGAGGATAGCATGTGGCCATCCAGCTCGAGCTCACTCTGGCCCATCTCTTCCCTCAGGCGCTTCACGCGGAAGGCACGCCCAATGATGCCACCCCGGAAGAGGAACCAATAAAAGATCCAGCCCAGCGCGATGACAACCCAGATGGCGTGCCACGTAACAACATCCGAGGTTCCGAGCCTCTCAATATTGATACGCTTCCCAGTGGTGGTCTCCTCCCAATTCTCGAAGCTTAAGAACTCGTCTGTGGTGCCTTCGATTGTTACGAACTTCCCAGGACCGATCATGGGCCCACCAAAGGCGACATTGAGATAGGGATGGACATGCCAAGTCCCCGCCCGACGGGCCGTCACCTCGTTCTTGAACGTGTACACCTTACCATATTCTATGGGGCCAAAGGAACGGGGCGTGAACTTGCCATTGATCCAAGTCCCATCCCGAACGAAGACCGGACCCGGGGTGCCGAAATTCAGAAACACCGTTGTCGGCTTCGCCACGGAGTCCGGCCAATGCGGATTGGCAATAAACTTCCCGGTAAGCTCCATCTGCTCACCGATACCCAGCGACGATTTCGACCATTCCACATCGTACCAATAGACGGTGCTCATCCGCAGATAGGCCATCTGCGCCTTCTCGCCATGGCCCCACGCTGGAGCGGCACCCAAAGCCCCCGCGAGCCCAACTACGGCCGCCAGAGCCAGCCCCCCGAGCCGGGTCAGCTGCCCTCGGCGTTGAATCGATTCCCATGCCATACCATTCTCCTTCGCAGTAGATGCTAGTAACGCTATTGGCTGCATGCAGAGGGCGCGGTGTGGGAAGGACGCCCTACCGTCACGACCCCGCCCTCCCTTGCCTCTCCGTTCTAGATGCGGCCGATAAAGCGGATGGTCGAGAACCACTTCCCGATCGCTATCCAGAGCAGATACTGCAGTATGCACACGAACCCGGCGAAGAAGGCGGACACCGGGACCACATCCGCACCAAACGTGCGCATGGTCCCGCGCTCTACCATGCGGAGATAATCCGGCGTTTGCGAGCGGACGTACTCGTAGCCGATCACATCAGCAATTGACATCATCACGCCGTTATTATTCACGGGCTGATGGAACTGAGCGATTACCGGCCAGTTCGAGGGATACATCAACAGCGAGAAGCCAAGCCCCCCGAAAATGGCCGTCAAGAGATAACGCTTGGTCACCAGCAGCATGCAATCCAGGAAAAGGGCCATGGGAAGGATTAGGGTCGGCGCCACATGCGCAATGGGGAAGTAGGTCCAACCCCAGAAGTTGAAGTAGCGGTTAATCCATTCCCCCAAGAAGACGCCCAGGGCAACAAAGGTTGCCGCAAAGGGCATCCGCAGATGGTCCCACATAAAGGCCTGCGCTGCGGCAGGGAAGGTGATCATCAGAATGGGATAGACCGTGGGCCACATCCGGCGATCCTTCCAGTCCACCCAGAAATCCCAATCCCCAATCGTCAGCATTGCGTGGACATGATAGGCAGCCCAAATAATCGTAAACAGGGCGATGAGGGCTAGCCAGTCCAGATTCTTGGCAAGGGCCTTGGCCTCTCGATGCGAGTAGACGGCCGTCCTTGCCTCCGTTGTTGACGTCGCGTTTGCCATTGTCCCTTTCTCCCTCTGGCTTAGGAAGTGAAAGGCTTAGGGCCTCCCGGAGGCTGCCCCCCGTGTTTAGCGGGGGGCAGGCGCATCACCAGGAGGAACCGCTTTCCACCTAGATCGGACTAGCGCGCCGGCGCTACCTCCCCGGGTGCCATGCCCGAGTTCTCCTCTTCGGATATCTCTTCATCCGACATCGTCATCGCATCCACCGTGCCAGCCTGGCTCGCGAGCTCCCCGATCCGGTTAAGGAGCTGCCGCGCCACGCCAAAGAAGGCGAGGGTCAGCCACCCCAGGATCACGAAGCCCCAATGCAGCGGAGCCGTAAAGAGCTCCTCCTGAATCCAGAAGGTATGACCCCACTCATTGAAGCCCACGTTCGGGAACACCAAGAACGGGCCCATGAAGAATATGAGCCAGGGCAGGGAATAGGCCCGCATAAAGTACGGGATCTTGGTCCGGGCGTACATGAACCCGGTCAGAGCAATGATGATGTAGATCGGATAGCTCAGATAGAACTCGATGATGTGGCTAGGCGTGAAGTCGCTGTCCCGGATCACGGTCTGATGCCAAGTGGCATCCTGCTCCGTAAAGAAGCTTAGGGCCCAAAAGACCGAGACCCCATACAGGACGGCCATGGCAAACACCACCATGATCCGCCTCAGCTCCTCCCGGGGCTGCATCTCCACCATCTCCGGATTCCGCTCCCGGTTCTTGTACAGGTAGGACACGATGCCCACCGCAATCAGCGCCAGCAGCGGCTCCTCGATGTAGAGCACGTTCATCCAGTACGTCTGGAACTCCGGAGCAAACGCGTCCAGCCCAGCCGACCACGCATAGACCCCTTCGTACCACCGTACACCGAGGTAGAAGAGGGATAGAAGCAGCACTGGGATTCCCGCCCAGCGCCAGCGGAACACATCCTGGCCTAGATCGCCAAAGCTCACCTTCTCGGCAACCACTGGCCTTGCAGGGATGGAAGATGCCATCTTTCCTCCTCCTCTTGAGCCAAAGCCCAAGCGTTGTTGTAACCCTTCGGGTTGTAAACCGAGCCTCTGCCAGCCTATGTCTGGGCTTCCCCGGCTTACTCTCCGGGGCGAAGGCCTCGGTGGATCCTGCGCCCGCGGAGCTGCTTACCGTTTTAAAACCCCCTTAAACGTTTGTCAACCCCGCGCGTCAAGACTTAGCTTCCTCCTTGCCCTCCCGAGGATTGGGACCGACGGGGCAAATCTTCCCCGGCAAGGTGACGCTCAATGTCTTCCTGGGCCAAACCCACCTGCTTGGCCACGCGATGCGCATGGGAGTAACGAGCAATCCCCTCGATTAACCGGTAGGTGGGCGCATCGTCGATAAATTCGACCTGGCGGGTCAAGCAGTGGCTTCGCTGCTCCAAAAGACGATCCACGAGCTCGTGGTTGTGGGTAATCAGCAGGGTCGTATTCCCTTTCCGGTAGAAGCCATCCATGATGGCCAGCCCCATCTCCAGCCGCTCTTCGGGGGTGGTGCCCTCGGCCAGCTCATCCAAAATCACCAGGGCCCGGGGGACCGTGTGCCGAAAGATCCGCTGCGTCCGTTTCAGCTCGGCGCCGAATCGGCCCTCTTGGTCGGCTATATGGCTGGCTTCC
>CAYVMM010000108.1:0-5111 GCA_964452535.1 uncultured Gammaproteobacteria bacterium
GATTGGTTCCACCCCTTGCGCAACGCGGGCCTCCTTCTAACTGGGAGGCTGGTTCGCGGCCTCCTCGGCTTTGCCTCAGTTGCCATTGCGGCCCGTGCCCTTGGCACCGATACCTTCGGGATGATGGTGCTGGTAAGCGGAACGGTAGCGACCTTCAGCCAAGTACTGCGGCTGCCGTCTGGGGAGGTCATCATAAGCTATGGTGCCAAGCCCTTCCAAAGGGGGGACCGGGATCGGTTCCAACAGCTCCTCGGCTTCGGGATTCTACTGGACCTTCTGTCCGCGGGGGTCGCCTTGGGGCTACTGATGCTGCTCGCCCCTGTCGCCGTTAGCTGGTTTGGACTCCCCGAGGGTTCGGCTGCTCTCCTGCGGACCTATGCCTTGATACTGCCGTTCGTGGCCCTCGGTATGACCCCTAGCGGGATCCTGCACCTCCTGGACCGATACGACATTCAGGCCTGGCTACCCACCTTGATTCCCTTGGGAAGGCTCGGAGGGGGACTACTCCTCCTGGCAGCCGGAGCCGGGTTAGGCCCTTTTCTGGGGCTTTGGGCACTGACTGCGATCCTGACCCGCTTGATCCGAATAGGGGCCGCCGTGCGCGAGCTGAATCGCTACGGCTTGCTCCAAGAAAAGGCTCATGGCAACCGTGTCCCGCTCCGACCGGCGCGGGGGATCTGGCGGTTTGTCGTCGGCGCCTATGCCAACAAGAGCCTCAACCTGAACAAGACCCAACTACCTCTGCTCGCTGTGGGGGCGTCGCTGGGCCCGAGCGGGGCGGGTCTCTACCGCATTGCCCTACAATTGGCCAATGTGGTCATTAAACCCGCGAATAATTTCCTTGTCACAGCCATCTTTCCCGACCTTGCCAACCTTACCGCAGGGGGGCATCACTCGAAGCGACAGCGCATGGTTCGGCGGACGGGCACCTTCGCCGGCAGCGTCGCACTGGGGATCTTCGCCGTGTTGTCGATGGCCGGCCCCAGCCTGATCGGCTGGACGGTGGGAGCCGCCTATACGGACGCCTATGGGACCATGCTCCTCCTTGCCCTGGCCGGGGTGAGCATGGCCTGGGTATTCCCACTGGAACCGTTACTGGTCTCTTCCGGCCGAGTCGGCAATCTCGCCCTGAGTCGAGGTCTCGCTTTCGGAGTCTATCTGGGGGTTCTGGTTCCGGCTACTAAGATGCTGGGCCTTCTCGGGGCCGGCCTGGCTGCCCTGACGCAGGCGAGCTTCATGGTGGGGATGCTGGTCTGGCTAAGCCGAGGCCCCATGCAGACAGAAGAAGCGAATCGTGACCATCCGCGGATCACCGGCGCGGGAGGGGATGCCGAGAATTCCGGATAAGCCGATGGATCCGAAGCCAACGAACGGCTCCGCATCACCTTTTGTTTGGGTATTACTCGGCAAACGTCGAGGGGATAATGCCCAATCCTTGCGCTTGGCGGAAGCGCTGGGCTGGCCGACGCAATGCTTCCAGCTAACGTTCAATCCGTTATTCCTGTGCAGCAACCGCCTTCTGAACCGCTCCCAAGCTAGTCTGCAATCGGCGGAGCCGGAGCTGGTCCCTCCCTGGCCGGATCTGGTCATCGCCGTCGGCCGACGCACGGTTCCAGTAGCCCGATGGATCCAAGCACAAGGCGAAGGCCATCCGCGCCTTATCCATCTTGGTCGGCCAAGGGCGCCGCTAAACTGGTTCGACCACATTGTCACCACCCCGCAGTACGCCCTGCCCCCGCGCCGCCACATTACCCACCTCCCCTTGCCATTGGGCCAAGTCACCGCCCAAGGGCTTAGGCGCGCAGCGGCGGAATGGCGTCACCGACTCCAGGGCCTGCCCCGCCCCCGCATTGCCGTGCTGGTGGGTGGGCCTTCCCGCTCCGTGCGCCTCGGCCGCCAAGAGGCCTACCGGATCGTGCAGGTGGCACGGGATCAGCTCCCGGGGCAAGGGGGTTCTTTGCTCATCTCCACAGCACCGAGAACCCCACCAGTGGTGGCGGATCTCCTAGAGCATGAGCTACCGGAACCCCACCTCCTCTACCGGTGGGACCGCCTCCGAGGCTCAGATAACCCCTATCTGGGCTACTTAGCTTGGGCCGATGAGGCCATCGTTACCCAGGACAGCGTATCGACCCTAGCCGATTCGGTGGCGGCAAACCTCCCCACCCTGGTGGTCGATCTGCCAGAACGCTTGGAGGGGCACTGGGCAGCCATCCAGCACAGCCCACTGGGCAGTCGGCTATTGGGAAGGCTGGAGCGGGGAGGACTCGTTACCCCTGCTCCGGATTTGAGGGCGCTACGGAAAGAGCTAATCCACCTCGAAATGGCCCATCCCCGTAGCCAGGGCTTCGAGGTTAATCCGGAGGTAACACGCCTCCAGGAAGCAGCGCTCCATCGCGCCTTGATCGCCATCCGCGCCCTGATGAAGGCGCCAGCCCCCAAATCGTCCCCGACGATTCTTTCCACTCCGTCTTCCTGATACAGCTTTGTCTCTTCGGCCCAGAGCGGCAGCAGACACCAATCACCCGGCGTAAAAGTCGGCGCCAAACGTAGCAGGCAAACTGCGAAAATTCCGGCTCAGGGAAGATTGCTCGCCGCGCGTTCTCTTTGGTCAGTCGCTGCAGCCAAACTCTTGCCCAGCGTAGATACTTCCGGTCGAACTCCCGTTCCATCGTTCGGATCCGCGTTAGTGCGAAGTGCTTGTCAAGCGCCCCTGCGGAAGGCTCGACCCCAAGAAGGTCTGCTGCAAGATACTGTCAATCGCAACAGCTACATACTCTGCCCGGTTGTAGACAGGGATAAAAACGGTCACGCAGGGAGAGGCTCCCCAAGTCACACTTCTCTCCTTTAAGCTTTCCCACACTCAACCGGTCCCCCCTAACCGCCAAGGCTCGCGCTGGAGACACGAGAGCTAGCTACCGGTAACACCTGCTTCTGGGGGCTCAGCGGGACCCATGGCCCGAGCTCGCCCTGCTTGCTCTAGGAGCTCCACATAACTCCCTACTGCCTGCTCCTGGGACAAGGCCTCCCCGCGGGCCCTGATCCCCTCCCGATCAGGTGGCTCGACAAGGGTCGCCAGGATCGTTCGGGCTAGGGCTGAATAGTCTCCAACCGGAACCAGGGCGCCATATCGCCCCCCTTCAAGGATCTCCGCCGGCCCACTGGGGCAATCGGTGCTCACTACCGGGCAGCCGCAGGCCAAGGCCTCCACAAGGGCACTGGGCATGCCTTCCGAAATGGAGGCGAGGATGTAACAGTCTGCCCGAGCATAGAAGGCGTAGGGATTGGTCCGGTGACCGACCAAGTCGACGGCGTGCCAGAGTCCCAGCTCCCGGATCAAAGCCCTGATGCGAGGGGCCTCCGACCCCTCCTTGCCCAGCACAATGAGCCGGGCGTCTCGCGCCTCTCGGACTCTGGCAAGGGCCCGCAAAAGGGTTGGATAGTCTTTCTTTGGCACCAGGCGCCCCACTGCCAGTAGCGCGCTCCAAGAGCGCTCCGGCACCAGCCATGGATGACCCAGCCTCGCTGCTGCCCAGCCACTCACGTCGGGGAGTACACTCCAGTTAGGCACCGTATGGATCTTCTCCGGAGCAAGCCCGGTCAGCTTACGGACATTATCGGCCACGCCTTGCGAGACCGCTATCACGGCCGCTGCCCGGGGATACCAACGGGCGATGAGGGGATCCCGGGGCCGGCGGCGGACATCTCCGAAGCGGGGAGAGCCAGGAATACGGACCACGTTGCTCTGCCGCAGCACCAGCGTTGTTTCCGAATCGGCGAGGCGCTGCGCCAAAAGGGCTGTCAGGTTCGGCGGGATGGAACCCGCTAGGAGCACATGGGGACACATCCGGCGCAGATACCGGGCCAGGGCCGGCGCACTCAGATAGATCCGTGCCTTGTTGGAGAGCCCGCGGGGGGATCGCCAAGGCCACCAGCGCTCAAGATCTACCAGCTGAGCACCAAGGGGAACGGCCTTCTTCCAATCCGTAGAGGGGCAGGCCGTGACAATATCCACCCGGTGACCGTTCTGAACGAGTCGCTCGGCCACTGCTAAGAGCATACGCTCGCGGCTATGGACTCCGGTGGCGCTCAGGAACAGTGCGAATCGCATGGAATCCGGCCAATCAAACGGAACAGCCCAATCTCGATGCTCAGCGGGAAGCACCGACCCCTCCGCCATAGGGGGCAAGGAAGGAATATTGGCCCAGACGCTGCTCCAACTCACGGACAAACCGACGCGGCCACCGCACCTGCTCCCGGGTACGGCTTGGCTCCTGGTACAGGATAGCAGCGCAGTCCTCTAGGTAGACCGGATCAGCATCCAGACCGAGGCGTGCCAAGAGCTCTCGAAGAACGGGCACGGGGCATGCAATCAAATCTTCCAGATGGACATCCACCACCCGAGCCGGAAAGCGCTCCTTAAGGGCTCCCACCAACTCAGTATTGGCCAAGTAAAAACGGGCTACTTCCTCTAGGCTGCGCCCCGTGCGCAGGGCCTTGGTGGCGATATTGTCGTACGGATTGCGCACCACGTGCACAAAATGAAAGGGAACCGGAAGCGCTCGCTCCAGGCATGCCCCCACCCAGGGCTGGCTTCGGAGCAACCGTGCGGTACCATTGCCCTTCTTGTCACCGACGAGAGTGGGCTCCCGGAGAGCCCCCTGGAATTGACCGGGCACCTGATAATCGTAGCCGGTGTAGTGCCGGCCAAATCGCTGGAAGATCTGGGCATTGTACTGCAGGGCGCGGACAATGCGATCGAAGGACGCGCCGGCAGCCAGATGCTTGAGGGCGTGCTGCTCGTGGGCAATGGCGATCTGGGGATGGGCATCTAGCAGCGAACCCACCAGGGAATGACCGCTCCGGCTATAACCAAGGAAAAAGAGGCACCTATCAGGCCAAGGCGCCTCTGCCCGAAGCCCCAGCCCCCCGTCACCGTAGCGCTCAATTAGGTGGTGCAACTGATCGTAGGCATCCAGCGATTCCCGGTAGTATTGCACATGGCGGATCAGGCGAGCCTGACAGCGGACGGCCTCGTCCCCCCTACCCCACCACCGATGCCAGCGGCCGGCGGCGGCTACGGTCAAGGCCGTGCGCAGGTCCCCCCAACG
>CAYVMM010000109.1:0-2532 GCA_964452535.1 uncultured Gammaproteobacteria bacterium
AATCCCGGTGCCACTGATGTTGACGGCGAAGGAGCCCGAGGCACCCCGGGCCAAGGCCGCATCTAGGCCCTCGCCCGCGAGTTGAGCCCGTAGCTTCTGGACCAAATGGCGCAAGGGAGCTCGATCCTCAGTACGGTTGGAGTCCCGCTACCGACAGGGCGACGGCCAGCCAATCAATAGCCGAGTACGGCGCAGACGGATCGGCACTTCGACACGCGAAGCGATCTCGTGGAGGGCACCGTGGATGGAAAGGGGCACTTCTGACGTAAGAGGCCCCCCAACGAGGTGGCTTCGGGCCCTGCGGGCCCTCGCCATCACAAGCGAAGCTCTACCGAATTGCTTCGCCGTCTATCGGCGCCCCGCACAATAATCGCCCGCTTTCCGTCATCGCGAGCGCCAGCGAAGCGATCTCGCTGAGGAACCCGGTTCCGTCATCGCGAGGCGCGAAGCTAACGACGTATCCTCCTGGAAGAGGCGCCTTTCTAGGGTTGGCTGGGCAAAGTGTCGGTATCGATGGCGGGGTTTTTGCGAGCCCCTAGGGATTCGCTCGGCGTAGCCGAGCTCCTACGGGGGGCTGGAAGCGATTGATCCAACCCCCCGCCTCGCCCTCAAGACACAAGGCCCCCGCTTGAGCGCCGGATATTCAATCCCCATGCGGGGCTTCTGGAGCACAAAAGGAACGGAGCGCCTTGCTCTAAATTCGGGGCTGGCATCTTCCTCATGCTAGGCAGAAACAGTTGTCGCATCCGGCTCTTGGATGGTCAAGCGCCTTCGATCCCTATTGAGCCCATTGCCTCGCCGTCTTCGCTCCAGGGTCAAGGCACCCCTAGGGGGAAATCTGAGGAAAATTCCCGTCTCGGAGGAAGCAATCCCGATTCCAGCAATCCTAGATCCGGGTCAGGCCCGGGCTCCGGTGCTCCGGCGGGTGGCCAATGCAGCCCGCTCGGGATAGGCTAGCTGAGGTATGCGGCACCTTGAACGAAGGCCTACACGCTTTGCCGAGCCCTTGTAGGGCTTTTGCCCCAACGGCTTGCGAGGTGATACCGCTTGTTGCTGACCATCCATAACCAAAGCGCTTTCTGCTCCAATCCTCCAACGAGGAGAGGGAGGCCCCGAATCGCCCCCGATTGCGGCATCGACTGCCAGCCAATCGGACCAGACGGCTGAACGATCCCAAAGGAACAATCATGACCATGAGCGCATTCGAGCAGCGCAAACAACGCCTCCTAGACAGCTTTCGGGAGGCGGATAGCGGTGTCCGGCTCGACAAGGACACCTCGAATCTGTTCCGCGATCGCACAACCGAGGGCGCCAGTCGCCTCAATGTGCGCGATTTCCGCCACGTCCTTGCGGTCGACCGCGACGCCTGCACCATCGACGTCGAAGGCATGGCTCCCTATGTCGACATCGTCGACGCAACCCTTAACGATGCCCTGATCCCCACGGTAGTGCCCGAGCTGAAGTCGATCACAATTGGCGGCGCCGTCTCGGGCGTCGGCATTGAGGCCACCTCGTTTCGCTTCGGCTTGGTCCACGACACGGTCGAAGAGCTCGAGGTCCTTACGGGCAATGGCGAGGTGGTCGTCGCCACACCCGATAATGAGCACGCGGATCTCTTTTTCGGCTTCCCGAACTCGTACGGCACCCTTGGTTACGCGCTACGCATCAAAACCCGCGCCTTACCGGTCCGCCCCTATGTCCACCTGCGCCACCTGCGTTATTCGGATCCGGGGAGGTACTTTCAAGCACTTGCCGAGCACTGCAACGCTGGTGAGGCGGATTTCATTGATGGCACCGCATTCGCCCCGGACGAGCTTTACATCACGCTCGGCACCTTCTGCGATGACGCCCCCTACACCAGCGACTATGGCTTCAATATCTACTATCGCTCGATCCAAAACCGCTCCGAAGACTACCTAACCGTCCGGGATTTCATCTGGCGATGGGACACCGATTGGTTCTGGTGCTCGAAGCATGTCTTTGCCCAGAATCCGATCGTCCGCCGCCTACTTGGGCGCGAGCGGCTCAACTCCATCACCTATCAACGGATCATGCGCTGGAATGCCCGCTGGGGCATCACCAGTTATATTAACCGACTGCGCAGGCTGCATGCCGAGTCCGTGATTCAGGACGTCGACATCCCCCTCGACCGCGCGGCCGAGTTCCTGGAATTCTTCGACCGCGAGATCGGCATCCGACCGGTCTGGATTTGTCCAATTCGGGTATGGCGACGTGACCGCGCATTCGACCTGTATCCGCTCGATCCGGATACCCTCTACGTGAATTTCGGATTCTGGGATGTGGTCCGAACCCGCCAGGTGCATCCCGAGGGGCATTTCAACCGCAAGATCGAGCGCAAGGTCGCCGATCTGGGCGGGATCAAGTCGCTGTACTCAAGCTCCTATTACGACGAAGACGAGTTCTGGCGCATCTACGACGGCGACGCCTATCGCCGCCTCAAGGAGCGCTACGACCCCTCTGGTCAGCTCGATGACCTCTATCGCAAGACGGTCCTCGGGCGCTGAAACGGCT
>CAYVMM010000109.1:2632-5081 GCA_964452535.1 uncultured Gammaproteobacteria bacterium
CCCCGGCCGGGCTAGTGGGATCCGGTAAGTTCGCTCTCCTTGGCGTACAAGGATGGCGCGGGATAAGATCGTTTGCACCTGCCAGTTACCGATCGCCTCCCCTTGCTTAACCCGCGCCAGACCGTCTTGCTTCTCGCTCCTGATTAGGGCGATTGGCCTTCCGTCCTTAGTCAACGCAACCCCCCGCAATTGTAGGCTGGGAGGGTCAGTAGCTTGCTTGGAAATCGCGTCTTCCGGTTGTTCCTCGGGCTCAAAGGGGCGGCGATCCTTGCGAAATAAGGGGCGTTTGACGATCGCGGACAGAGTGCTTCGGGAAGGCAAAGGGGTCAGTTGCTTCCCCTTGGGATCGGGGAGCTCTTGGATCAACCGATCCGATCGCATCTCCGGCTTCTCTTGGTCAGGCACAGCGCGCCATTGGTCGTGAAGGCTAAGCACCAACCCCAGGCACAATAGGGCAAGCCCTGTCGCCGGCCCCCATCTTAGTAACAAGCAAACGATTCTTACCAACCGGCCATTGGAGACCAACCCCTCAATCGCCTTATCCATGAGCCTAGCGATGGTTTGTTTCCCTTACCTAACAAACGGCTTCGTTCCTCAAAGGGCAAAAGCCTTTATTGGCAACCAAACCGTTCAGCGAGCCTCTATATAAGGCCATTTGAAAAAGCAGTATTAGGAGCTGTCTGAAATAAAACCCGACAAATGAAACTGAGAGGTTATCGATGAGCCATTTTGCTTTTTGGCCCTTGTTTTCCTCCGGAGCGGCCTTGGGTACCGACGCAAAGCGACCTGATCAAGAAAAAGCAAGGGTTTCTGGGATTCCAGCTCATAAAATAGCTTTCTTAGGACCGCCATATTACTCACTTGCAATTTGACTTGGATGGCCACTCGGGTCAATCCATCTTGCTTGCTCTTGGCTAGGTTGCGCGTTCGATTCAGTTGAACCCCTTTGTTTTGGGCAAGCTCCTCGATTAACTTGCGCAGCTCATTTTGAGCCAGGTTCGGCGCCTGCGAGTTCAATAGGAAGCGGGAGCGCAAAGCCGAGCTCCGCAGTTGCTCCAGGCGTTGTTCGAGGACTGGCTTCTGGTCCATAAGGGCTTGGTAATGGGCTTCCTTTTTCAGATATTCTCGCTCTTTTTTCTGATAATGCGTCCCAATTGCCTGAATCCAGGAGGCGCCCAGCCAGGCCACCCCGCCCACGAGCAAAACGCCAAGCAATCCCATAAGGCGGCACCACAATCGCCTCCCTGCCCAGTCTCGGGTCACGAGGCGGCATCCTCTTGCTTGGTCGGTATCACGGTGGCCTGAATCTGGAACTGAGCCTTCTCGTCCCCACTGGTTCCCTGCACGGGCGAACTAAAATTCGGCCCTTGGATCATGGCAGAGGCTTCAAGCTTTTCCACCAGCTCGGAGGCATCTCCGGATTCCCCCTGAATCGTTAGTTGATCGCCTTGAAGCCGAAGCCACTCCAGGAAGGTGTGGTCCGGAAGGAGGCGAGAAAGCTCCTCCAGGAGGATTGTCACCTTGGGGGTTTCGGACCACCGAGCTCGAAGGGTCTGAGCGCTCTGGCCTGCCTCTTGCAGACGCTCGTGAAGCTCCTGGACTGCCCTGGCTTGCGGGCGTAGCTGCTCCGCCCGGCGCTGTGCTTCCCTCATCTGGGCTCGTTGCTGCCAAAGGGGGACGGCGACCGCAGCTCCGGCTAGGCCAAGCGTCAGGATTAGCAAGGCCCCGGTAATGCGCAGAGCCCAGTTCCGGCCCGAAGTCCCCTGTTGATCCGCGGGGAGCAAATTGAGGCCCTCGGGATCGCCTTCCACTTCGAGCCGGGCGGGAGAACAGTCCAACTCACGCATGCGACCAATCCACGGATCGACTACCCGTCGAGGGAGAACAAATAGCTGCAGTGGCACTTCTTCCCTGTTCGAAACCCCTTCCAGGATTCGAAAGTGCCAATAGACCTGATGAGCCGGGAAAGGGGTGTAGCGGTCCATTTCAAAGCGAACCACTTGATGAAGGTTCTCCATCGCCGCCCGAGGAAGGGTCATCCGGGGCTGAAGGCTCTCCTCAGCCGGCATGCGAAGCACATGGACAGGCAACTTGCGTAGTTGTGTCAGGGGCTCGGAGCGTTCCCCTCCCCAACTGCCAATGTGGCCCATCGCTTCCTCATAACCGTAGTGCTCGCGTACAAGGGCAAACCCGTCTCCGCGGCAGAGGAAAACGCCTTTAGGGGGATCGAATCGAAGGAAGCGACAAAGGCCCACCGGCAGGCAGTGCCGGATCGCCTGCCAGCCGCTCTTGCCCCATCTCGCCAGAAAAGTTTTCGCTTCGCCCAGCACATCGATCCCCTTGCCTAGACGGGCGACTCTCGCCATTCGACTAACCGAAAGGGGCGGCCTTCGCGCTCCTTCCGTCCTTCCGGCTCGAGGAGCTTGATAACCGCCACGGCTTCGACTAC
>CAYVMM010000110.1:0-5058 GCA_964452535.1 uncultured Gammaproteobacteria bacterium
AAGGCCGGTGGGACTGGTGGACAGCCCGGTTCGAGGAGAGGGGCTGGACGTCTGCCACTGCCTGGCGGAAGATACGGCGGTCGTCGGCGGAAACGCCCTCCTGGCTCAGGTGTTTCTCGCCAGCCATTTCTCAGCCTCCATGGCCGCCATGCAACCGGTCCCCGCCGCTGTGACCGCTTGCCGGAACACCTTGTCCTGCACGTCCCCTGAGGCGAAGACCCCCGGAACGTTGGTGGCTGTGCTGTCGGGAGCCGTTTGAATGAAACCGCCGTCGTCCATAACCAGGGCGTCTCCAAATATGTCGGTGTTGGGCTTGTGGCCGATGGCGATAAAGACCCCTTGGACGTCCAGCTCCTGGGCTGCTCCGGTTTGGTTATTGCGAGCCCGGGCACCTGTGACCCCCGTTTCGTCGCCGAGGACCTCCTCTAGCTCGGTGTTCCAGAGGACATCGATGTTCTCCCGAGCGAAGAGCTTATCCTGCATGATGGCCTCGGCACGGAAGGTGTCGCGGCGGTGGATAACGGTTACTCGCTCGGCGATGTTCGCTAGAAATAGGGCTTCTTCCACAGCGGAATCGCCACCGCCCACCACCATGACCTTCTGGCCCTTGTAGAAGAAGCCGTCGCAGGTGGCACAGGCGGAAACCCCTTTGCCCTTGAATGCTTCCTCGGACGGTAGCCCGAGGTACTTGGCCGATGCTCCCGTCGCGATGATCAAGGCGTTGCAGGTATAGGTCCCCTGGTCAGCAAAGAGCGTGAAAGGCCACTGTGAGAGATTGGTGGCATTGATGTGATCGAGTTGGACCTCGGTATTGAACCGCTCCGCCTGACGCTTCATCTTATCCATGAGCTCGGGGCCCTGGATGCCCTCCGCCTCGCCGGGCCAGTTGTCCACGTCGGTGGTGGTCATGAGCTGACCGCCAGGCTCGACCCCTTGGATGAGGACGGGCCGGAGGTTGGCGCGGGCGGCGTAGATTGCGGCAGTGTAGCCAGCGGGTCCCGATCCCAGGATAATGACGCGACGGTGCGCTTTTTCGGCCATATCCTCTTGGCTCCGGAAGTGGCGGTGGAGAAGCCGGTTGGTCGCCGCGGAGCGGCACGTTAAAGTGCATTCTAATGTTGAGCCAAAGATACTACGCTGGCGAGTGTCGGTAAACCGCAGGTCGGCCCCTTGGGGCTAGCCATAACAGGGGATGTTGCCATAAGCCATGGATATCGGGATTCCCCGGGAACGGAAACCGCAGGAGCGCCGGGTCGCATTGGTTCCCGAGGCAGTGGCCGAGCTCGTGCGAAGCGGTCATTCGGTTCTTGTCGAAAGCAGGGCGGGGCAAGGGGCTGGTTTTACTGATCAAGCCTACAGCGAAGCCGGCGCTCGGGTTGTTCCGGATGCCGAGACCCTTTACGCTGCCAGTCGGCTTATTATCAAGGTCAAAGAGCCCCTCCCGGAAGAGTTTGGCCTTTTCCAAAGCGATCATCTCCTGTTCAGCTTCCTCCATCTCGCCGCGGCACCGGCACTTGCCCAATTCCTTTGCGAGCGGGGGGTCACCGCCTTTGCCTTTGAGACACTGGAAGACGAAGGAGGCCATCATCTGCCTTTGCTAGCGCCGATGAGCGCTATTGCGGGCCGGGTTGCGGCTCAGTATGCCTTGACCTTGCTGCATGCCCCTAACGGTGGCCGGGGGATCTTGCTAGGGGGATCTTGGGGAACGGAAAGGGGGTTAGCAATTGTGCTGGGAGCGGGAACAGTCGGAAAAAGCGCGTCCTTTCTTCTCTCCTCGGTGGGCGCGCGAGTAGATGTTTTTGACCGAAACCTCGATCGGGCCGAAGAGTTGGCTACCTACGGACCGGGGCAGATCACAGGCCTGTATCCGTATCGGGATCTGCTCGCTGAGCGGATCGCGGAGGCCGATGCTGTCGTCGGGGCGGTGCTAAGCCCGGGTGCGCATGCGCCCCGGCTCGTTTCCCGAGCCATGGTGGCCAGCATGCGTCCAGGGTCGGTTGTCGCGGACGTGGCAGTGGATCAGGGTGGCTGCATAGAAAGCACCCGGCCCACAGACTATACCCAGCCCACCTACGAAGCGGAAGGGGTAATCCATTTCGCGGTTACCAACATGCCTGCTGCCGTTCCGCGCAGCGCGACCAAGTCCTTATCCGCTCGCTTATTGCCGTATGTCCAAGCGTTAGCAAAGACGCCCGATACTGACCTACCCGGCGCCCTAGCGCAGTCCTCGCCATTGGCATCGGCCCTCAATGTGCTCGGTGGGGAAATCCGGCATCCGGCTGTGGCCAGAGTGCTAAAGGATTGAGGTGGGCCTCGCGCTTCCGCTGACGGTATTGGGCAGTATGGAGAGCGGCTTGGATACGGGAAAGCGGACCCAAGGGTTTGATCTCGGCGAGAAGCTAATCGAAAAGGGGCTATTGGACCGGGAAGGCCTCGCGGAGGCCCGCAGCCAGGCACGGAAGACCAACCAGTCTTTCAAAGAATGCTTGGTTGAACAACACTTCGTCGATGAGGAAGCCCTCCTTACGACCTTATCCGAACTCTATCACATCCCCAAGGTTAATCTTGAGGAATTTTCTCTTACGCCGGAGGTAGCCGAGCTCCTTCCCTATGAGGTCGCCTATAAATATCAGGCCTTGCCCTTGGGCCAGCATCGGGGAATGATCGTCCTGGCCATGCGCGAGCCCCAAAATATGCATCTGGTGGATGAGCTTCGCTTCTATGTGGGGCGGCCGGTGCAAGCCGTTTTTGCCCCCCAGAGTGCGATCATGGCCAAGCTCAACGAGCTCTATGGCATCGACGAGAGCGCCCTTATCGAAGACGAATCTGCTCTGGAAGAGGCCCTGGCCGACCTCGAAGTTGAGGCGAGCGAGGAGGAATCGGAGGCCGAGGAAGGGGTAGAGGTACAGGCCCGAAGCGCTTCCTCCCCTATCGCTAAGCTGGTCAATGAAATCTTTATCCGAGCGTTCCAGAAAAGGGCCTCCGACATCCACATCGAGTCCGCCGAGAGCGCGATTAGGGTCCGATTCCGGGTGGATGGGGCCCTCCGGGTGATTCGGCACTTGCCCAAGAAGGTCCAGAATGCCGTGATCTCCCGGTTGAAGGTCCTCGGGGCCATGGATATCTCCGATAGCCGTCGCCCCCAGGATGGACGCATCAAGCTCCGCATCCAGGGCCACCGCCTCGATATCCGGGTGTCCACCTTGCCCACTTTCTGGGGCGAAAAGGTGGTTATGCGCCTTCTGGACCAATCGGGAGTGGGACTGGATCTGGATGCCTTGGGTTTCCTGCGTGCCGAGCGGGAAAAGCTCGACGAGCTGCTTCATCAGCCGCAAGGGCTGATACTGGTGACCGGTCCAACTGGCTCCGGCAAGACTACGACCCTCTACTCGGCCCTGTCGGCAATCAACACGGAAGAGATCAACCTTACCACCATCGAAGACCCTGTGGAGTATCAGCTCCCGGGTATCAACCAGGTCCCGGTCAACCCTAAGGCCGGCATGACATTTGCTGCGGGGCTGCGCGCCCTTTTGCGCCAGGATCCCGACGTTCTTATGGTGGGGGAGATCCGCGACTACGAGACCGCCGATATTGCCCTGGAGGCGGCCGAGACAGGCCATAGGGTCTTCTCTACCCTCCACACGACCTCCGCGAGCGGCGCCGTTACCCGCCTCCTAGATATGGGGGTCCCCGGTTACCTGGTGGCCTCCAGCCTCTCCGCCGTCTTGGCTCAACGCCTCCTGCGCTGCAATTGCCCCGATTGCAGCGAGCCGATGGAGGTCGCCGAAGGCTTGCGCAAGAAGTACCGTGTGCCCGACGCGGTTACCTTCTACCGGGGCACGGGCTGCTCCCAATGCGACGGCCTGGGCAAGAAGGGGCGAATAGGGGTCTATGAGCTCCTCGTCCCCGATCGCCAGGTCTTGGAAAGCATTTATACGGGTGCCTCCGAGCGCGAGATTCGGGACCGAGCCCGGCAGGGGGGGATGCATCTCATGATTGAGGACGGTCTGATCAAGGCGATGCGGGGGACGGTGGATTTCAATGAGATGATCCAAAATGTGGCAGCCCCCCCTGGAGCCGAGTTCAACGCTAAGCAGCTCCTTGAGCAGGCTGATGCCGCTTGGGAGGAACGGAGGCGTGCTCCCCAGCACCAAGAGACGAAAACGGCCGATGAGCCCGAGACCCTATTGGGTAGTTGACGATTCGCGCGCTATCCGGGAGATGGGCCAGTTCGCCCTGGGGAGATGAAGGGCACAAGGCCCTCCAGGCTGAGGATGGGCGCGAAGGGTTTGATAGGATCCGCAAGGAGCGCCCGGATCTGATCTTAACGGATACGTCAGATGCCCAATATGAATGGGGAGCAGCGGATCCAGAAGCTCAAGGGGGAGCCCGCCACCCAGCGCCTGCACGTCAAAGCGTGGGGCTTAAAGGGAGTAACCCCTCGCTCTCCGCGCAGAGATCGCGGTCTGCCCGCTCAAGGGGGGGGAAGAGATGCGGGGTAAAGCGGCTAAGGTTGTCTACACCCGCCGGTCTTCGAGGGCCTTTTGAAGGCTGCCGGGAGGAGGGCAATGGTCTCCAGCTTCGATTTTTCGGCTTCCCTTGCCGGCTTCCAAAGCGAGGCTCGGGAAAGCTTGGATCGGATCCAGGAGGGGCTGCTGACTGCTGAGGCGGAGGAGGCCGAGGATGGCACCTTTAGCCAGCTGAGACAGCAGGCCCATGACATCCAGGAGTCCGCCGACAGGCTGGGCTTGGCTGATCTCAGGGAAGGGGCAGAGGCCCTTGAAGAAGGGGTCACGCGGCTGGGCAGGGGCGAGCTGGGGCGGCAGGGGTTCGATGCCTTATTGGGGCTTCATGCAACACTGCGGGATGCGGTGGAGCGCCTCCGGGAGAGCGACCGGAAGGGTATTGATACCGCATATTGGCAGCGGGGCATGGCAGACGGGGAAACGGCCCCCCAATCGGGGGACCCGCAGATCCCAGCGGCAGAGCCTGCCGGGGAAACGGCTGCGACGGCCGTCGAAACGAGGCCTCCTGTTCACCTAATGGCTCCTTCGCCGG
>CAYVMM010000111.1:0-5057 GCA_964452535.1 uncultured Gammaproteobacteria bacterium
GGCTGGGGCTGACGGGGTCAAGGTGGGGATCGGTCCCGGCTCCATTTGTACGACCCGGGTAGTAGCCGGGGTGGGAGTTCCCCAAGTAACGGCCATCGCCGAGGTTGCCCAGGCCCTCGAAGACAGCGATGTTCCCCTTATCGCTGACGGCGGCGTTCGGTTCTCCGGAGACTTGGCCAAGGCCCTTGCGGCCGGTGCTCAAACCGTGATGGTAGGCAGCCTCTTGGCTGGCACGCAAGAAGCCCCGGGCGAAATGGAGCTCTATCAGGGACGCTCCTACAAGACCTATCGGGGCATGGGCTCCATGGGGGCGATGCAGACTGGGTCCAAGGACCGCTACGGCCAAGAGGCGGTCGAGGAGGCTGACAAGCTGGTGCCCGAAGGCGTTGAGGGCCGGGTCCCTTACAAGGGGCCCATGGCTGACGTGCTGCGCCAGCTCGTGGGAGGGCTGCGCTCGGCCATGGGCTATACCGGCTGTCGGGATATTGAGGAGATGCGGACCAAGCCGGAATTTATCCAAATTACCGGAGCCGGTTTCCGCGAAGGCCACGTCCACGACGTTACCATAACCAAGGAATCCCCCAACTACCGAACCGATTGAGCCCCTGCTCTGGTTTGGAATCGGTACTGGCCCGGCCAGCTCAGCAAAAGCAACCGTTCCCGCTAACCAGTAGCTTTCGCAAACCCGGAATCCGATGGGCGAAACGATCGATCCCTACCAGGCCGAGCGTATCCTGATCCTTGATTTCGGCAGCCAATACGCCCAACTGATCGCGCGCCGAATCCGAGAGAGCCGCGTCTACTGCGAGATCCGTCCTTGGGACGAGCCGCTCACCGAAATCCGGGAGCTGGCGCCAGCGGGCATTCTGCTCTCCGGGGGACCGGAGTCGGTCCTCGACCCCGAAGCCCCTACCCCGGACCCGCGGCTCTTCGAGCTCGGCGTCCCTGTGCTCGGCATTTGCTACGGGATGCAGCTCATGGTCCATCTCCTGGGTGGCCGGGTGGAAGAAAGCGCCTTCCCGGAATACGGCCGGGCCTTGCTGCAGGTGAAGGAAGCCCTGGGCCTTTTCCGAGGATTCCAGCGCGGTGAGTCTACCGAGGCCTGGATGAGCCACGGGGATCGTATCGCCGAGCTCCCCCCCTGCTTCCGTGTCCTAGCCCGGACGGAGAATGCCCCTTTTGCTGCCATTGGGGAGCCCTCAAGGCGCCTCTATGCCTTACAGTTCCACCCTGAAGTAGCTCATACCCCCCGCGGTGTGGAGATGCTGGAGCATTTTGTGCGGGGGGAGTGCGGTTGCCAGGGGAACTGGACCATGGGCTCGTTCATTGATCGGGCAATAGCGCGCATCCGGCATCAGGTGGGATCGGGGCGAGTCGTTTCCGCCTTATCGGGGGGCGTGGATTCCGCCGTTACTTCAGTGCTGGTCCATCGTGCCGTGGGAGAGCAGCTGACCTGCATCTTGGTGGACAACGGACTGCTCCGGCAAGGGGAGGCGGAGCGGGTGAGGCGGACCTTTCAGGAGTGGTATGCCATTCCATTGCATTATGTGGACGCCTCCGAGCGTTTCCTAGGCCGTTTGGCTGGCATAGATGATCCCGAGGCCAAGCGACGGATCATCGGAGAGACCTTTATCGAGGTGTTTGAGGAAGCCGCTGCCCAGCTGGGCGGTGCCGATTTCTTGGCCCAAGGAACCCTGTATCCGGATGTGATCGAATCGGTAAGCCCCACAGGGGGAGCCTCCGCTACCATCAAGTCCCATCACAATGTGGGAGGGCTGCCGGAGCGTATGGACCTCGCCCTGGTGGAGCCCTTGCGCGAGTTGTTCAAGGACGAGGTTCGGGAGCTTGGACGGGAGCTCGGCATGCCCGAGGAGAAGGTAAACCGGCAGCCCTTCCCGGGCCCCGGTCTAGCCATCCGCTGCTTGGGGACCGTGGAGCCTGAGCGGCTGGAGCCGCTGCGGCAAGCCGACGCCATTGTGCTGGAGGAGATCCGAGAGGCGGGTTTGTATAACCAAGTCTGGCAGAGCTTCGCCGTCCTTTTGCCGGTGCGAAGCGTTGGTGTCATGGGAGACCAGCGTACCTATCAAGACACGATTTGCCTCCGCGCCGTCGAATCCGTAGACGGGATGACCGCGGATTGGAGCCGACTCCCCGACGACGTCCTGGCATGCATCGCCAACCGGATTGCGAATGAGGTCCCAGGCATCAATCGGGTTGTCTACGATTTGTCCTCTAAGCCGCCGGCAACCATCGAGTGGGAATAACGGGAGAAAGCCCAAGGCCCATCTCCCGGTACCGGCGAAAGAGGATCAGGTGGGCTTAATTGATCGTTTGTCGAACCTTGTAGCGCCCGTCTTGGAATTCCCCTAGCAAGTTGGTCAAGCTCGGATTGAAGACCGGCTCCTCGGAGTGGTCGGGCTCCAGTTGCTCTTCGGGAACGTAGGCCATCTGCTCCGAATTATCCAACACAAGGTGATACCATGGCTGGTCCCCAGCTGGGCTGCCCCCCTCCTGGAGCCAGTCCTCGGGTCCCGCAAAAGCGGGGTCTACATCCACGATCACGCCCCGGTAAGGGCGCTTCTCATGGTGGACAATGTCACCCAGATTGAACTGCGCTGGACGGATTAACATGCGTTTAACCTCGCGCGTTGAGCTTTTTCCCTCTCTAGATGGGAATTGGTAAGCCAGGATTCAAGAGAGGGGGGCCCGAGCCAAAAGCTGTTTGGCGTTGTCCAGAAAGCGTTTCCGCCATACCAAGAGCTGCCAACGGCGACCGCCTTCCTGCCGCCAAAGGACAGCAGAGCGCAGGCCGGCGAGGAGAAGGGCGCGAATCTGGGCAACCTTCTCGGTGTCATTGAGGAAGGCTTCTTCGCCTCGGATTACGATGCGAGTGCCCAGCGGAGTGATGTGCTCCACATATAGCGTCGCTAGCTGGGCGATCAGGCTGGGATCGGCTGGGTCCAGGGTCTCGAACTTACCTCGGACCTCTTCGAGTCCGCTTCCGAACGCTTTCCAGGCAGAGGGATCTGTAACCAGCTTGCGCTCTAGCGTGGTCAAACCAATAACGTAGCGTGTTAGGTCAGGATCTCGTATTTCCTTGCTGCCTTTCGGTTCGTCAGTGAGGGGTGGTTCACTGAGCTGGTTGCGAAGCAGCGTCAGCCCAAGACGAACCCCTGAGAGCCCACCGTAGACTTCCTTCACCGAGTTGGGAGCAAGGACGAAAATGCTCCTAAGACTAGCTTCCCTGGCCGTTTCGTAGGTTATGGTGCCCTGCCGGGCGAGCTCTCGGACCAGACCGGCAGCCTGAAAGATCCCCGCCAGGGCGAGGGTTTGACGCTCAGGGGGACTCTGCAATCCTTCCTCCCGCAGGGTAGTCAAATTGAAACGGACCCATGATAGAGGCATGATCTCTGTGGAGGAAGGCTGGATGCAACGGGCTCTGGCTCAGGCTCGTGAGGCCGGCGATCAAGGGGAGGTCCCCGTTGGGGCCATTGTCGTCCAGGAGGGTCGGATCCTTGCCGTTGCCGGCAATCGCCAGGTGGCCAGCCAGGATCCGAGCGCACACGCTGAGATACGAGCATTGCGCAAGGCCTGCCGGAACGTAAAGAATCATCGGCTTCCCGGCGCGACGGTTTACGTTACCCTTGAGCCCTGCCTGATGTGCCTCGGTTGCCTTGTTCAAGCTCGGGTTCAGTCCCTTGTGTTCGGTGCCGCCGATCCCAAGAGTGGGGCAGCCGGATCCGTCGTGGATGGACTAAGCCTGCCAGGGCTAAACCATCGCCCGGAGGTTGCAGGCGGGATCCTGGCCGAAGAAGGCGGAGAGCTCCTGCGGGCTTTCTTCCGCAGCCGGCGATGACAAAAGCCCCTTTCGGTTGACATGTTAGAATCCGCACTCTGCCCCGGTAGCTCAGCGGATAGAGCAACGGCCTCCTAAGCCGTAGGTCGCAGGTTCGAGTCCTGCCCGGGGCGCCAAATATATCAGAGGGTTAACTACAATCCTTGTTAGATTGTGGCACTTTTTTGGCACCTGAAGCTTCTTTGGTTGTTCCAGTCTTCCCGCAAGAGTTGTGCGGGGGATAAGCTCCTCTGACGGGGTTTTGACTTGGTGCAGTTTTTGCCAAGGTGTTTCCTTTTATTGAAGAGGAGAAGGTCGGTGGGCTATAAGAGCCTATTCTGATGAGACTCTTAATCAGCGAGTCCCAGTTTCGAATCCTGGACGGCCACCAACAAAAACAGAGAGTTAAGAAAGGGCCCTATAAACCGGGGCACTCGTGGGGCACCCGCACATCGGACGAGTGAGGCTCAAATAAAAGGTGCCAAATAGCAGTGCCCCGAGCGCTTACGCCGATTCCCCGATCCTCCGTCGCCGACCGCACTGGCGCTTGACTTGGAGTAGGCTATTGAACCCTTTGCTCTCCTAGTCCACATAACGGTGATCACGCAAACCTCGTTCCTGCCAGGCCGTATGCTTAGAGAGGACCGGAGGTCCAACTGTTGCGGCCCCGACCCCTTGATCTCGGAACGGGCATGTTGCCAATGCCTCTCCAAATCATGGGCTGGAACTGGTAACCATTGCCCACCACCGGCGCTCAACTCGGAGCTGAATGGCCC
The DNA here is from genome assembly GCA_964452535.1 of uncultured Gammaproteobacteria bacterium. Taxonomy (GTDB): domain Bacteria; phylum Pseudomonadota; class Gammaproteobacteria; order Thiohalorhabdales; family Thiohalorhabdaceae; genus Thiohalorhabdus. Next base: position 4,612 of record CAYVMM010000111.1, read on the forward strand.
GATGCGGGTTAGGAAATCAGCCAACCTCGCTTCCGTGGCCTAATTGGTCCCCATCCGGAGTCCCGCGCTGGAGCAGCTCGGTTAACGGGCTTCGCCTTTCTTCCTGCCCGGGATGCTTCGTTCTAGGCACCTTGACCCATTGACGCATCCAACATGGTTTGGGTGGTTGGATATGGCTGCCGTCATTCCAACTGGCGGGCTACTAGTTCCAAGTTCGCTTATTAGTTGAAGAAATGTCCGAAAAGCTGATCAGGCGATCAGCGGACAGGGAAGGCGGTCTCCATCCATGGGGCTTGGCAAACCCACCCTCGTTATTGGCATCGATTGCGCCACGGATCCGGCCAAGATCGGGCTGGCGAGCGGCCTCTGGGAAAGCGGTGGCCTCCACCTCACGGCAGCCAAACGTGGGAGCGACGTCGGCGGTTCCCTGACGGCCATTGCGGACG
>CAYVMM010000112.1:0-1667 GCA_964452535.1 uncultured Gammaproteobacteria bacterium
GGCGTGTGATTCGGTTCGAATTCCCCTACATGGCTCGCCGTCGGCAGGATGGGCGCAAGCGCTCTCCCGATCGCTTGGAGAAACTCCAGCGCACCTGGCGCACGGTTATCGCGGATTGGGGCCCGCAAGGGCTGGTCATCGGTGGCAAATCCTTGGGCGGCCGCGTTGCTAGCCTAGTAGCCGATGAGGCCGGGACTACGGGGCTCGTTGTCTTGGGCTATCCCTTCCATCCCCCGGGAAAGCCTGAAAAGACCCGGATCGAACCCCTCCGCGATCTGGCCACCCCTGCCCTATTCGTGCAAGGGGAGCGAGATCCTTTCGGCTCCCAGGAGGAGGTAGCTCAATACGCCCTATCCCCGACCATCCGGTTCCATTGGGCCGAGGACGGCGATCATGATCTCATCCCGCGCAAGCGCTCCGGACACACTACAGAGGCCAACTGGGAAGCGGCCCAGGATGCCCTCGACTCCTTCTTACAGGAGCTGGTGGCACCCTAGCCGGCCGGCTCCGCTTCGACCAGGCCGATGAAAAACCCTTTTTCATCGGCCTGGTAGCCTGTTTGACCCGGTGGGGCGATAGCCCCGTTTTCGCGAAGTCCAGCACAAACCCTAGGTGAGGGGCGGACACGAAAGGTTGCAAGCCTATCCATGGACGGATGGAAAGGTCCCCCCACCGCGCCCAAAGCCGGCACCCTTGCCATAGTCTGGTGGGAAGCGCGGGTGCTTCTGGTCAAGCGCCGCTATCCCCCGCATTCGGGCCATTGGGGCTTTCCGGGGGGGCGAATAGGACTAGGCGAACCCTTGCGTAATGCAGCCCAGCGCGAGTTAATGGAGGAAACCGGGATCACCGCTCAAGCAGGGGAGCCCCTCACGGCCTTGGATCTGATTGACCAGGATGCGGAAGGGGATCTGCATTGGCACTTCGTTTTAATCGCTGTGCGTCTGCACTATTGCGCCGGTCAGGCCTTGCCTGGCGACGACGCCCTGGAGACCGGCTGGTTTTTCCCCAATGCGCTCCCGGAGCCGCTTTGCCCCCATGTAGCCTCCTTGATCCGAGCCAGCCGGCCGACCCCAAGCTAGCGCTGTTCCGCAATGCAGGCCTAACAGGAGTCGGCACTGCTCCTTCCAGGAAGCCGGTATTTCGGCCACTCTACTTAACACTGCAACCGGCCCGGTAACGGGTGAGGCGCCACTGTGGGGTTACCCGAAGGGCGGGGTCCCCCGGAGCGAATCGCCCGTTACCGGGCCACAGGGCCATGCCAGGACCATCGTTCCCCTAACGGGGACTTTCGGGCCAAGGGGTAGGACCTAGTAACACCCCATTCAATCGTGGTTGGGAATCGAGTGGGGAAGGCATTGCACAGGAAGCGGGCCCCGGACATCCTCTGAGGTGCAACAACCCTCTTGGAGGAGGAGCCCATGGACCCGCAGCAGTCATTTTGCCCCCACTGGGACTGCCCCGCTAGAGGCCAGCTCGGAGCCGGCAACATTGGGGTCCCTAGCCAAAAGGAAACGCGTTATCCGTGCACCCGCTGCAAGAAGCCCTTTGCAGCCACCACGGGCACCGTCTTCTATCGGCTCTCGCCCCCCAGGGAGCGGGTCACGGTGGTCCTCATTCTTCTGTGCCCTGGCTGGCCCACCCCCAGGCCATCGTGGCGGCCTTCGGCC
>CAYVMM010000112.1:1677-4994 GCA_964452535.1 uncultured Gammaproteobacteria bacterium
GGGGGCGGGCCAGCACAGCCAGGCCCTCCACACCCATCATGTCCAGCAGGCCGCCCGGGATCTGCAGCACGTGCAGGCCGAGTCCCCGCCGGGATGGCGCCTTGATCACCCGCCTGGTGGAGCAGGGGCCCGCCTGGGCTCGGAAGGGGCTTTCCCTTCTGGTGTGTGTGGACGGGCTGGTGAGCGGTGTCACCGCCTTCCGGAAGGTGTTCCGCTCCCCGGTGCGCGCCGGGAAATGGGGTCGGCCTCGCCTGAAGGAAGAACCCGGGCTCTTGCTTGCGCAGGGGGTCAAGTCGTATCACCAGCACCAGGTCCGGGAGAGCGGGTCGTGCCGGGCACGCGGGAAGCCGTCATGGCGCTCCTGGGACCTGACTTCTGTCCTTTTTTAGCAAGCAACGCATTCCAAACGTCCGACTGTGCCCCTTTACCACCTACTTCGGGGCACCCGAGAGGGATCCCCCATGGCAAGCCTTCTGGGACTCTCCGGCAGCCTGCGCCAAGGCTCCTTCAATACGGCCCTGCTTCGGGCTGCCTCCGAGCTCGCTCCCCAAGGTACCTCCCTCGAGGTGGCCACAATCGCTGAGATCCCGCTCTACAATCAGGACCTCGAAGCGAGCCAAGGCATCCCAGCGCCAGTGAGCGCCCTTAAGGATCGGATCGCTGAGGCCGATGGGCTGATCTTGGCCACCCCAGAGTACAACCATTCCATTCCCGGTCCCTTCAAGAACGCCCTCGATTGGCTTTCCCGGCCACCAGCCGATCAGCCGCGGGTGTTTGGCAATCGTCCAGTTGCCCTGATGGGGACCTCCCCTAGCCCTGTCGGCACCCGCTATGCCCAGGATGCCTGGCTGTCCGTCCTGCACACCCTGAGGATGCGACCCTGGTTCCAGGACCATCTGTTTCTGGCTCGAGCCCGGGAGAGCTTCGACGATCGATTATGTCTAGCGGATGATGAGCTGCGGCAACGCCTGGCGCGTTTTTTGGCGGGCTTTGTCAGTTTCGTCGAGGCCTAGGACAGCAGAAGGAGCTTTCTAATCGAGGCAAACCAGCTTGCCAAACTCCTCGGTGAGCTTGTGGTTCTCTTGGGCATCCACCGGCACCTCCAGGACTACTGGTCCATTCTGACTAACGGCCCATTTCAGGGCCGGTTGCAGTTCTTCGCTGAGCTGAACCCGAGCCCCTTGCGCCCCGAAGCTCTCCGCCAAGGCCCTCCAATCCGGATTGCCAAAGCCTACCCCCGTGGCATGCCCATAACGCTGCTGCTGTTTCCATTCGATTAGGCTATATAGGCCATCCACTAGCACCAGCAAAACCAAAGGAACCCCCATCCGGACGGCGGTCTCCAGCTCCTGGATGTTCATGAGGGCCCCACCGTCCCCGGCAACGGCGACGACCCGTCGCTCGGGATAAACAAGCCGGGCAGCCAAAGCCCCCGGCAAGGCAATGCCCATGGCCGAAAAGCCATTGCTGATGAGGCAAGTATTGGGTATCGAGGCAGGATACAAGCGAGCCATCCAGATCTTGTGAGCGCCGACATCGGAGACCACGATGTCACTGGGATCCAAAGTACGGTGGAGATCGGCGATGACCCGCTGAGGCTTGAAGGGTACGGCTGTGTCCTCATCATGGATGTGGAGCTTGCGCGTAATCGGCTCATGGAGCTGGGAGAGGACATTGTCTTGCCGGGCAGGAACGATCCCCACCAAATAATCGAGGGCCGCCCCTATGTCCCCAACCAATTCCACAGCGGTAGTATAGTGGGAATCCAGCTCCGCCGAGGTGGGCGCGATGTGGAGGACGGCTTTATCCCTCTCCGGATTCCAGTTCTTGGGCGCGTATTCAGTGGGATCGTAGCCAATGCAAAGGACCGCGTCGGCCAATTCGAAGCCGCATGCCACGTAATCATGAGCCTGGATACCCGCAGTCATAATGGCTAGCGGATCGTCGGCGGGAAAGACCCCCTTAGCCATAAAGGTTTGAACAACGGGGATATTAAGCCCACGCGCAAAACGGCGCAGGGCCTCGGCTGCACCGGATCGGGTCACCCCATTGCCAACCAAGATCAAGGGGTTTGAGCTACGAGCCAAAAAGGCTGCCGCCCATTTGAGCTGATCTTCTGCCGGCTGGGGTCGGGGCAGCGGATGCTGAGGGAGGGGCGCAACCTCCGACTGAACAGGGGCTTCGGCCACATCCTCGGGCAGGTCGAGATGAGTGGCCCCAGGTTTTTCCAGGGCCGCTTCCTGGAAGGCGTGGCGCACCATCTCAGGAACCGTGCCCCCGTGCTTAACCTGCGCGTTCCATTTGGTAATCGGATGATAGAGTGAGACCAGATTCAGGTATTGATGGGAGTCCTTGTGGATGCGATCCAGACCGGCCTGACCGGTTAGGGCTACCAGGGGGGCCCCGTCCAAGGCGGCGTCTGCAACACCGGTAATCAAGTTAGTGGCCCCAGGCCCTAAAGTGGAAAGACAGACACCCGCTCGACCGGTCAGGCGGCCCTGGATATCGGCCATGAAGGCTGCCCCTTGCTCATGGCGGCAGGTAACTATCTCAAGGGAGCTGTCCCCCAGGGCTTCGTAGAGAGCCAAAATCTCTTCCCCCGGTAGTGCGAAGACGCGCTCGCATCCCTCGTTCTCGAGAGACCGGACCAGGCACTCGGCGCTATTCATCGGCTCGACCCCCCGTTGAGAGCCGGCGCGTAAGGGGAGTGACCCCCGCCCTGTCAAGCCACACGGTGGCTCCTTCCGGGATCCGTCTCCAAGATGCGATTGCTCCCGTCTACTCGAACGATCCGGGGCTGATGCCTCTCCGCCTCCTCGGCTTCCAGCAGACAGTAGGCGCACAGGATCAGCTGATCGCTCACCGACGCCTTATGGGCGGCAGCGCCGTTCACGGCCACTCTTCCCGATCCCGCCTCCGCCTTAAGGGTATAGGTCGCGAAGCGCTCGCCATTAGCCAGGTTATAGATCTCGATGCGCTCATACTCCCGCAGACCACTGGCCTCCAGGAGATCAGCATCGACGGCACAACTCCCCTCGTACTCGAGATCAACCTCGGTTACGGAGGCTCGGTGGATCTTGCCTTTAAGCAAGGTGATTTGCATGGCTTACTCCTGTCCCTTCTCTCAGCCCTCGTCGGCTTCCGGGGGCGGGCCGAACTCCAGGTTATCGATCAAGCGAGTCCTCCCCAAATAGGCCGCCGCAAGGATGACTCGAGGCCCCTCGAGGTCTGTTACCGGCTCCAGATCCGCCGCCCTGCGCACCTTCACGTATTCGGGACGGAGCCCGGCTTGGACAATTCGATCCCGCGCCAAGGCG
>CAYVMM010000113.1:0-1360 GCA_964452535.1 uncultured Gammaproteobacteria bacterium
TCGCCGCGATCCACGGCCAGCAGCCCCGCCACCTCATCCAAGCTAAACCCCAGGGCCTGCGCTCGCCGGATAAACCGCAGCCGCTTGCGGGCCTCTGTACCATACAGCCGATAACCGGCCCCGGAGCGCTCGCTGGGCGTTACCAGACCTCGGCGCTCATAGTAGCGCAGGGTCTCAGTAGCCAGTCCGACCTCGCCAGCCAGCTGCCCGATGGTGAGGGTGGTCATGCCCGTTCTCCGCTGGATTCGCTTTAGAGCTTACAATGAGTTGTAAGGTTTGGACTAACTCAAAGTTAGCGGGTTCCCGCCTTCGCTCGCCTACGCCAACCCCGGAGACATTTGCGCGATCCGCCGACTGCTTCCTCCAAGGAGCCTCCAATGCCCCCCGAGATCTCCTATATCACCTTCATCGCTGTCCTTTTGCTCGCTTCCTTTTCCGTACTGACAACCCTGGCAGGCGTGGGCCTAGCCATCTACGCCAGTGGACGGGAGCGGCTCATCGCTTTAGGTATTGGTTTCTCGGGGGCATTATGCTCTTGCTATCGTTCCTGGAGCTGATGCCCAAGGCCACAGCCGGATATCCTCGCCTGCGTCGTTCCCAGCAGCCGCTCGCACACTTCCCCATTGGCAATCTCCGCAGCAATACCCGCTTCGCAGGCCTCTTGCAGGCTGGCGTATCGCTCAACCTTTTCAGGCCAGGGGGTTTCGGGGATCGGCACCCCATAGCGCCTAAACAGGGGGCACAACGCCTCGATATGACGCGCCTCGGCTGCACGGATATTGGAGACTGGTCAAGGGCATTGGGGGTACCATCCTCACCGCGCTGAGGCGGACTCACGGGCTCAACCCCCAGCCCAGCCACCCATCGCCCCTTCGACATGGAGAGCCGTCATGGCCACCGCGAGCCACGACTTTCCCTTCGATCCCACGTATGGCTATTCCCTCGATGACCTGCTCGCGGTAGCGCCCCCGGAGCCGCCCCCGGATTTCACCAGCTTCTGGGAAGAGCGCTACACCCATGCCCTCGAGGTTGATCCCAAGCCCACCCTGGATCGCAGCCGGTTCGCCCTGCCCCGGCATGAGGTCCTGGCCCTCGGCTATTGCTCTACCGACGATTTTCCCATCCGCGGCTGGCTACTACGCCCCCTGGGGGGCCCCATCAACCGGGGCTTCGTTCTGGGCCATGGCTTCGCCGGGATCGAGCGCCCCGATCATCACCTCCCCTTCGCCGACGCTGTCTATCTCCTTCCCTGCTTCCGGGGGCTCGGTCGCAGTAGCTGCCCGCCCATCTCCTCGGATCCGAAGTGGTATATCTTGCACAACATCGACAAGCGCGAGCACTATATCCTTGGGGGTTGCGT
>CAYVMM010000113.1:1445-4884 GCA_964452535.1 uncultured Gammaproteobacteria bacterium
GGGCGCATCGGGTACATGGGCATCAGCTTCGGCGGCGGGGTGGGGGCGCTTGCCATGCCTTGGGACTCCCGGCTGGAGCGGGTCCATCTCAATGTCCCTACCTTCGGTCACCAATCCCTGCGCCTGCGCCTGTCCACCACGGGGAGCGCCGCAGCTCTGCAGCGGTACGCAGCGAGGCACGGTAATCGTAATACGCTCGCAACCTTGCGCTACTACGATGCCGCTATTGCCGCCCGCTACATGGACCGTCCCGTGCATGTGGCCGCAGCCCGTTTCGATCCTATGGTGGCCCCACCAGGGCAGTTCGCCATCTACAACGCCCTAAACGGGGAGCGCCAGCTCTATGTGCTCGACGCCGGACACTTCGACTACCCCCAATACCGGCGGCAACAGCAGGCGCTCATGGAGGAGCTACGCGCCTTCTTCTACCCCCTATGAACCGCGAATACCACTGCTGGTACAGCCCTCGCCTCGGGCGGGATATGGAATTACTGGTCTTCGGCCATGCTGGGGCCAAGGTCCTAGTGTTCCCTACTCGCGACGGCCGCTTCTACGAGTACGAGGACCTGGGACTGGTCCGCTCCCTTGCCCCTAAGATCAGCGCCGGCCACCTCCAGCTCTACTGCGTGGATAGCATGGACGAAGCGAGTCTCTACTGTGACGATTGCCACCCCGCACGGCGGATTGCACGCCATGAGCAATATCAGGAATACCTCCTGAACGAGGTCCTCCCGCTCATGGCCGCCAAGAACCCGCATCCCTGCACCATTGCCCATGGCTGCAGTCTAGGCGCCTATCACGCTGCCGACATGGCCTTCCGCCACCCACACCTGTTCCGAAAGCTCGCCGCCTTCTCCGGCCGCTACGATCTGACCTTGAGCCTGGAGCACTTTAGCGACCTGTTCGATGGCTATTACGACGAGACCATCTACTTCCACACCCCGACCCATTTCCTGCCCAATCTGACCGATCCCCAATGGCTTGAGCCCCTGCGTCGCATGGATATCGTTCTGGCCATCGGTCGCGAGGATCCTTTCCTGGCGAACAATCGCTACTTGAGCCGAACTCTCCATGACAAGGGGGTCCCCCACGCTCGGCACGAATGGGGTGACCGGGCCCACCGGGGCCGCTATTGGCGGCGGATGGCACCGCTTTACGTCTAACCGGACCCCGCTGGGAAAGCTGGCGCGGTTTCTGCCGCCCTTTGCTGGAATCCCCTCACAACCGGTTCGGGCGCGCCAAAAGAGCAGCCCTAGGCACCGTCCACTTCTCGGTACCGAATGAGAGCCGGGCAGATAACGGGCCTTTGCCGAGCAAAAGGGCCTTCAGAGGGCTAGCTGAGCCGCCGCACCACGGCAAAACGTTCATCCCTCTGCACCCGATCAGTACTGCTGTATCATTTCAGGCCGAGGCGGTAGCAGGAGCGCCGATCAATTGGCGCAGGAGTCCGATTCGTCGCGTTACACGGCGTTCCTGCCCGGCGATTGTCCCATGCATTCGCCCGATTAAATCGTCGGGGTTTTGAAAACCCACATGGTCGCTTCCGGGTTGCGGGTTGGGCTCGGACCATCCGCCGCCGTTAAGCCATGCAACGCCCGCTCGCTCGCAGGGTTCAGCTGTTTGATTGACCATCCGCCTAGGCCGAACCGGGCTCCAGGCGAATCCGCATTCGGCGGTCATCGAACCCTTCCACGGTGCCCACCCTCTGAGCCCCTTCCTGGGAATCCGGGCCCAGAAAAACTGCAAACGCAAATGCGCGTTGCGCTCAAACCGGAGGGAGACATAGACCAGCTGGAGGGACTCCGCTTCCAGGGCGGCCACCGGGCATACGGCCACCGGCAGGCCCTGGTGATAGACCAGGGCTCGATTGAGGTCCTTGAGGGGCTTTTCCGAGGCAGCTGTCATTGGCTGGCTCCTTTCAGGCTTCCTAGGGGCGAACGCCGTGGCTCTAGCGCCGGCCGATCAGGTAAGGCAGTCCCCCCATTTGCAGGGAACGGGTCGCCTCCCACGCCTTCTGGCGTTCGCTGAAGTAGGCAGGGCCATTGCCCTGAGTAAGCACCCAGTCCTCGCCCCCCTGACGCGATCGCGCTCGAATGACCCAGTCCCCCGAATGGGGATCCCACTTCGGGCCAGAGAGAGCCACCATCCCCGTCGCCAGGGCCATCTGGAGGGTAGCGGCGTCCGCGAAATGCGTCGTTCGTTCCATGGCGTCCTCCTCGATTGCGGGTCCTTCGACCCGCCGCTGGCGGGCCGCGTCTTGACCCCAAGCCGAACCCTTTGGTGCCTTCTGCCCCGCCCGGGCTCGGCTTGCGCTGTCTTCCTTCTCCCCTTGATCCACCGCCTCCCAAGGGATGCGGCGAAAGGGCAGCCATGGCCCTCGGGACGGCGCGGTAAGCTCCAGCGGCACACTGAATCCGGCGTCAGTGTGCATTAGGAACCGCGCGGGGCCCGCGCCGGGCCGCCAAGCGCCCGGTCGCCCCCGAAGCTCGCCTTCCGCCGCGCTTCGTCCGGTCTCACCCGTCGCCCAGCGCAACCGGTAACGAACGGGGGTCACCAACCGGTTGGCTTGGAGCAGGTAACCGTTTCCCGCCAGACAATCCGTCATAGTCCGCCTCCTAATTGGGGGTGCTGCTCGCTCGGCTCGCAGGCCGCAACCGGTCGGCGAAGCTGATGGCGAGGGAGGGTCCGGGCTTCTTACCCGAAAGCGCCCAGGAGGGCACCGCGTTCCTCCGAATTCGGGCGGCCTCAGTCACAACGCCATTGCCGATTTCCGCTCCCTACCGCTCTAGAGCCCGGGTGAGGAACGCTTCGGTTGCCCAGCCGCACTCCGGTTCCCCAAAGGGATCGATAAGCCAGCTCCGGACTGGCCAACGTACGATGGCACCGAAGCCGATCCGGCGCTGGAGCGGTGGGGACAAGCCACCCCCAGCCGTCGCGCCGTCGCCCGAAAGCGAGCTCGGCAAGGCGCGCCTTGCCTAGACATACCCTCGGGAGAATCCAAGGGCCCCATCACGCACTGCGTCTCACCCGGGCAGCGAGCCCACCCTCGCAGGATCGCCTGGGCCACTGGGTCAGGGCGTGCCATTCCCTGGGGTAACAATCCCTCATAGAAGCGAACGGTAAGGTCAGCTTCCCTCAGCCGGCGCTAAGGCGAAGTGATCCAGGTCAGTTGACCGGCCATTTAGTGGAAGGGTTTGAGGGAGGCTTGGGGAGAAACGTGGCCTAAAGGGGCGCTCGAAGCGAGAAGTCGCGGATCTGAGGGGCCTGACCCGGGGTTTCTCCGTCCAGCGAGCTCAAAGCTCGGGGAGCGCTACCGAACGCTGGCGATCGGTCGGTGCAATGACTCCCCCCGAATGCGGTCCCCCTTCTGCTCAACCTGGGAGCCGGATAGCGGCCTCACACGCTGGGGCGCAGGGAAGCACGACGCCTAAGCTGGCCC
>CAYVMM010000114.1:0-4856 GCA_964452535.1 uncultured Gammaproteobacteria bacterium
CTTTCCGCCTGGGCCTCAAGCTATGTTCTGCCGGTCGCTTGGATCACCTTGCAAATCGTGGCGGTCGTCCTGCCGCTCCTGTTAGCGGTGGCCTACCTGACCTTCATTGAGCGCAAGGTTATCGGCTACATGCAGCTCCGGGTGGGGCCCAATCGGGTGGGTCCTCGCGGCTGGCTTCAGCCCATTGCTGATGGGCTCAAGCTCCTGGTCAAGGAATCCATTTTCCCGGTACAGGCCGATAAGGGCGTCTACATCTTGGCGCCCCTCCTTTCCCTGGGCCCCGCCCTTTTAGCTTGGGCGGTGATCCCCTTTGGGCCTACGTATCAGACTTCCTTTGGGGAAATTAGCCCTGTCATCGCCGACATCGACGTCAGTTTGCTGTTCCTTTTGGCAGTGACCTCTGTCGGCATCTACGGTGTGATCATGGCTGGCTGGTCGGCTAACTCCAAGTACGCCATTTTGGGCTCCATGCGGGCAGGGGCCCAGATGATCTCCTATGAGATCGCTATGGGGTTTGCCTTGATTGGCGTCATTATGGCGGCTAACAGCCTGAATATCCAAGAGATCGTAGCAGCCCAGGCCGGCGGCTTTTGGGAATGGTACTTCTTGCCGCTCCTGCCGCTGTTTGTGGTGTTCTTCATTTCCGGAATAGCCGAAACCAACCGCTTGCCGTTCGATGTGGCCGAGGGCGAATCGGAGATCGTTGGCGGCTTCCACGTGGAGTACGCCGGGATGACCTTTGCCCTGTTCTTCCTCGCCGAATACGCCAATATGATCTTGGTCTCGATCCTTACCGCCCTATTGTTCCTAGGCGGTTGGCATGCCCCCTTGCCGTTGGCCCCCTTGACCTGGATTCCGGGCCCGGTTTGGCTGCTGCTGAAGACCGCAGTGTTTTTGTTCTTTTTCCTGTGGATTCGGGCGACCTTCCCCCGATTCCGCTATGACCAGATCATGCGGTTGGGCTGGAAGGTCTTTATCCCGGTAACTCTCGTCTGGATCACCGTCATCGGGGCAGCCAATCTGACCCCGCTGCGCCCCCTATTTCACTAGCAGGAGCCGCGCTTATGTCCGGCCCGCGCTTCTTCCAAACGTGGTTTTTGACCGAGCTCTGGCGGGGCCTTATGCTCACCGGCCGCCATCTTTTTAAGCGCAAGGTCACTGTCCAGTATCCGGACGAATACACCCCTGCCTCGCCCCGATTCCGGGGTCTTCATGCCTTGCGGCGTTATCCTAACGGCGAGGAGCGCTGCATCGCCTGCAAGCTGTGTGAAGCTGTGTGCCCGGCCCTGGCCATCGAGATCGAGAGCGAAGAGCGCGATGACGGGACCCGGCGCACGACTCGTTACGATATCGATCTGACCAAATGCATCTACTGCGGCTTGTGTGAAGAATCCTGTCCGGTGGATGCTATCGTCGAGACCCATATCTTTGAATTCCACGGCGAGGAGCGCGGTGACTTAATCTACGGCAAGGAAACCCTGATGGCTATCGGTGATCGGTACGAGTCAGAGATCGCCGAGGCCCGCCGCAAGGACGCCCCCTACCGCTAAGTGCTCGCTGCCCAACGAGCTTTGATCGGCAAGTTACCAATCCCCTTTGTCCGGGCTTGGGCATTTGACTTCGGGTCCGGGAACGACCAATCCAGGAATGGCCCATGGCGGTGGCTGAGCTCATTTTCTACCTGTTTGCCGCAGTACTGATTGCCGCGGCCTTTTTGGTGATTACCGCTCGCAACCCCGTGCATTCGGTGCTTTTCCTTGTTCTGGCCTTTTTCAATGGCGCAGGGCTCTTTCTTCTGGCTGGCGCGGAGTTTCTCGCCTTTACTCTGATTCTGGTTTATGTCGGGGCGATCATGGTCCTGTTTCTGTTCGTCCTCATGATGCTGGATATCAATCTCCAGCGTATGCGGGAGGGCTTCCTGAATTACCTACCGCTGGGCGTGGTCATCGCGTTTATCCTCGTAGTGGAAATGGGCGCCATGCTTGCCGGTGGCGCTAGCGGGGCCTTGCTAGGGGAGGGGGGTGCCTTAGGCAAGCCCGAAGTGGGCAATACCACCCTATTAGGCCGTGTCCTCTATGATACCTATCTGTTGCCCTTCGAGGTGGCTGCGCTCGTCCTGTTGGTAGCCCTGGTGGCAGCCATCGCCTTAACCTTGCGGGAACGCCCGGATGCTAAGAAACAGGAGCCAGCTCAGCAGATCCGGGTGCGCCGGGAAGATCGGGTCCGGCTGGTGGATATGCCTGCCGAGGGGGTGCCGGAGGGCACCGGCGAGCCTCCAGAGACCAAGGAGGACGGAGTATGATCCCATTGGGTCACTACCTTGTGCTAGGGGCTATCCTGTTCGCGATCGGTGTGATGGGCATCTTCTTGAACCGCAAGAATGTGATTACGCTTCTTATGGCCATTGAGCTGATCTTGCTTGCGGTGAATCTCAATTTTGTCGCTTTCAGCCAGCATCTGAACAACCTGGCCGGGCAGGTCTTCGTCTTCTTTATCTTGACGGTAGCCGCTGCCGAGGCCGCAGTGGGATTGGCCATCCTGGTCCTATTCTTCCGCAATCGAAACTCCATTGATGTCGACGATATCAATCGGCTCAAGGGCTAGGCGCCTTTAGCGAATGCCCTATTGCCTTCCGGGGTAAGAGTCTCACCTCCTCCCATTTGAGGGGACGCAAGCGCAACGCAGGGAAGGGAATCCATGGAAACGATCTATCTGCTGGTCCCATTGGCCTCCCTGATCGGGGCCTTGGGTGCCGGGGCGACGGTCCCGAGTCACCGTGAGATCGGCCACCTCTGGGCCATTCCCGGCGTTGCCGTTTCCTTCCTCTTGTCGCTGGTTGTCCTAGCCGATGTGACGGCGGGCCATACCTTCAATGGAACGGTTTACACTTGGGGCGCCCTTGGCAGCTTGGAGCTGGAGGTAGGTTTCCTGATCGATGAGCTCACTGCCCTGATGATGGCGGTTGTGACCTTCGTTAGCTTGGCTGTGCATGTCTATACCATTGGTTATATGCACGGGGATCTCGGCTATAATCGATTTTTTGCTTATATCGCTGGATTTACTTTTTTTATGCTGATGTTGGTCATGGCCAACAACTTTCTAGTGCTTTTCTTCGGCTGGGAAGGGGTGGGCTTGGTCTCCTATCTCCTGATCGGTTTCTGGTATACCCGCGAGTCGGCCATTGCTGCCAACCTCAAGGCCTTCCTCGTGAATCGGCTTGGAGACTTTGGATTCCTCCTGGGGTTGGGAGCCCTCTATGCTGCCTTTGGCACCCTGGCCTATGAACCCATCTTTCGCGGGATCGCCGATTCGAGCTCGACCTCCTTTATCCTCATTCCAGGGTGGGAATGGCCCTTGAGTTCTTTCGTCGCCATTGCGCTTTTCGTTGGGGCCATGGGTAAGTCGGCGCAAGTGCCATTGCACGTTTGGCTGCCGGACTCTATGGAGGGTCCGACCCCCATATCGGCCTTGATCCACGCAGCCACTATGGTGACTGCCGGGGTATTCATGCTAGCTCGGCTGTCGCCCCTCTTCGAGCAGAGTGAGACAGCACTTGCGATGGTGTTAGTAGTGGGAGCGGTGACCGCCTTGACTATGGGACTGGTTGGTCTGGTCCAGCATGACATCAAGCGGGTGATCGCCTACTCCACTATTAGTCAGCTCGGCTACATGGTGGTGGCCATGGGGGTATCGGCCTACGCCGCTGGCATCTTCCACCTGGTGACCCATGCCTTTTTCAAGGCCCTACTGTTCCTGGCTGCGGGCTCTGTCATCCATGCGGTGGCCGACGAGCAAGACATGCGACGCCTGGGGGGGCTGGCCCGGTACATGCCTGTGACCCACGGCACCTTTCTCATCGGTGCCCTCGCCCTGTGCGGGATGTGGCCCTTCGCCGGTTATTACTCCAAGGACACCATCATTGAGGCGACAGCCTTGTCCACTACAGCGGGGGCCGGATTTGCCTATTGGGCGATATTGGTGGGAGTGGCGGTTACCGCCATCTATACCTTCCGCATGTACTTTTTGACCTTCCATGGTCCCGAGCGCATGGATGAGGAGACGCGAGACCATCTTCACGAATCGCCCAAGGTGATCACGATCCCTCTGGCCCTGCTGGCGGTTCCCTCGGTGGTCGTGGGCTTTTGGGGGCTCGAGCCACTCGTTTTTGGAGAGTTTTTTGGTGCCTCCCTGTTTGTGGCTGAGGGCCGTGACGTCCTGAGCGAACTGGCTCACCACCGCGGGGGATGGGGCCAGTATCTGCCCTTGGCATTGGCGCTGGCTGGGATCGGTGTGGCGTACTACTTCTACATGGTGCACCGCGACTTGCCCGCGCACATTGCTGCCGTGAGCGGGCCCCTCTATGCAGCCCTGGTTAATAAGTTCGGCTTCGACACTCTCTACGAGCGTTACCTGGCCGGTGGTGGCCGGCGCCTAGGTCGGGTTTTGTGGCAGGAGGGCGATGTCACTCTGATTGATGGTCTCGCTGTCAACGGCACAGCCCGACGTATTGCAGCCGCGGCCGCGCGACTGCGCCACATCCAGAGCGGTTATGTCTATCACTACGCTTTCTCTATGCTGATCGGTGTCTTTGCCTTGCTTAGCTGGTATTTCCTCTAAAGTTTGGTTCTGCCGAATGCGCACGAAGGGGGCCTTGTGGCACAGCTTCCCTTACTGAGTCTAGCCATCGGATTGTCCATCTTGAGCGGGATAGCCGTTTTGGCCCTATGGCCCGGTGGCGACACAGCGGCTCGCCGGCTGGCGTTGGCGGTTGCTGCCGCCGTGCTCTTGGCGATTTTCGGGATCGGCTTCGAGATCGGATTCGATCTCGGGGCCGTTGGGGGGGGAGGCATTCCCCT
>CAYVMM010000115.1:0-4793 GCA_964452535.1 uncultured Gammaproteobacteria bacterium
GACCAGACGCGGTGGATCCCGGCCAGCGGAAAGGAGCGAATCGGGGGGATGGTGGCCCACCGCCCAGACTGGTGTATCAGTCGCCAGCGGCTATGGGGCGTACCGCTGACGCTGGTTGTTTGCAACGCCTGCGGTGAGCCCGTGGAGGATCCCACGGTAATGCAAGCGATCGCCGACCGCGTGGAAGCGCACGGGGTGAATGCCTGGTTCGAGATGGACGTCGCCGATGTGATCGGTCCCAAGCGACGCTGCAGCCACTGTGGAGAAAGCCGATTCACCAAAGTTGAAGACATCCTCGATGTCTGGTTTGACTCCGGCGTCTCCCACGCTGCTGTTCTAGAGGCTCGAGAGGAGCTGCGCTCCCCGGCGGATCTGTACCTGGAGGGCTCGGACCAGCACCGGGGCTGGTTTCAATCCTCCCTGCTGGAGTCGGTGCTGACCCGTGGCCGGGCTCCCTATGACGGGGTGCTGACCCATGGCTTCACGGTGGATGCCGAAGGCCGCAAGATGTCCAAATCGGCGGGCAATGTCGTCGCTCCTCAGGAGGTGGTGGAGCGCTTTGGCGCCGATATCCTGCGCCTTTGGGTTTCGGCCCAGGATTTCAGTGGCGATATCCGCATCTCCGAGGACATACTGGATCAGTTTGCCGGAGCTTACCGCCGTATCCGGAACACGGCCCGCTTTCTTTTAGGCAACCTCGCCGATTTCGATCCTGCTACTAATGCCCTGCCAGCGGAAGAGCTGCTAGAAATTGACCGTTGGATCTTGGCAAGGACGGTTAAGAACCAAGAAGATTTAAAAGGCGTGTATGAAGAATTTGCCTTTCATCATGTCTATGGGCGCGTACACTACTTCTGCGCCGAGCACTTATCTGCTTTTTACCACGATATCCTTAAGGACCGGCTCTATACTATGCCTGCGGACTCCCACGGTCGGCGGTCCGCGCAGACAGCATTGTACTATGTACTAGAGGCCTTAGTGCGTTGGCTAGCGCCCATCTTGTCCTTCACTGCTGAGGAGATTTGGCGCCACATGCCAGGCGAGCGCAGCGAGAGCGTCTTGCTAGAGACCTATTACACCTTGCCGGAGGTGCCAGAGCAAACTAATTTGCTAGGTCGTTGGTATATTCTCCGGGAAGTGCGTCAGGCAGTGGATGGTGCCTTGGAGCCGTTGCGCGCCGCCAAGACGATCGGCTCGGCCCTTGATGCGGAAGTGGATCTTTATGTTGACAGAGAGGCATCTTCGGACATCGCTGGCTTTTTGGAGGCCCGTTCGGACGAGTTGCGCTTCATGTTCCTCACCTCCGAAGCTTGTGTGGTAGTAGGAAAGGCCCCAGCCGATGCCGAGACGACGGATGTGCCTGGCGTGAAACTCCGAGTCCGTGTATCGGAGCATGCCAAATGCGCTCGCTGCTGGCATCGCCGAGCGAGTGTCGGGGATAGCACTGATCATCCCGAGCTTTGCGATCGGTGCCTCACCAATATCGAGGGGCCCGGCGAAGACCGCCAATGGATTTAACGGGACGGGCGCTCATTTCCGGCGGCTCTGCTTTCGGCGATCGGGTCCGCTGTCTCTGGCCTTGGCTCCTGGTCGCGATCTGGGTAATGGTCGATCAAGGGGTCAAGCGCGCGGTGACCGCGAACCTGCCGTGGCAGCAAAGCGTTGAGCTGGTGCCGGGAGTGCTTAACCTAGTCCATGTTCGGAATCGCGGGGTAGCCTTCGGCCTGTTGGACTATGGCTCTCTTTGGCAATGGGCGATCCTTGTGGGGATAATGGGAGGCATCGTCTTTGCTTTGAGTGTTTGGCTCAAGCGGTTGGAGCCGGGTCGAGCCGGTACCCGTTTGGCCTTGGCCCTGATTCTCGGCGGCGCGGTGGGTAACCTCCTCGACCGAGCCCGACTTGGCTACGTGGTGGACTTCATCGATTTGCACTGGTGGAATAGCTACCACTATCCGGCCTTTAATGTCGCCGATGCGGGCATTACCCTGGGCGCTGTAATCCTGGTTTGGCTAGTGGTCCGTGAGGAAGGAGCCCCTTGAGCGCATCACTTGCCAATCCGAACCTGGGCCGCCTTTAGCTCGGCCCCTGTCCCTTAAGGTAGACACTATGAACATATTACTTGCTAATCCGCGCGGATTCTGTGCCGGAGTCGATCGCGCCATCGAGATCGTGGAGCGGGCGCTGGAAAGCTTCGGCTCGCCCATCTACGTCCGGCATGAAGTAGTCCATAACCGACAGGTGGTAGAGGACCTCAAGGGAAAAGGGGCGATATTCGTCGAGGAGGTGGCTGAGATCCCGGAAGGGGCAACAGCGGTGTTCAGCGCCCATGGGGTTTCCCAGACGGTTCGCAAGCAAGCCAAGGACCGCGGCCTCCAGGTCTTTGATGCCACGTGCCCCCTGGTTACCAAGGTCCATATTGAGGTGGTGCGCCACCACAAGGAAGGCCGCGAGGTCGTCCTCATTGGCCACGCTGGTCATCCCGAGGTAGAAGGCACGATGGGGCAGGTGAGCGGCGGCATCTATCTCATCAGCACGCCAGAGGATGTCTGGGACCTGGAGGTGAGCGATCCCGACAACTTGGCCTATGTTACCCAGACAACCCTTTCCATGGACGATACGGAAGAGATCGCCCAGACCCTCAAAGCGCGCTTCCCCAATATCGCTGGGCCGCGTAGCGATGACATCTGCTACGCCACCCAGAATCGCCAGGATGCCGTCAAGCGGCTAGCCCAGCAGGTGGATGCGGTCCTTGTGGTAGGAGCCCCCAACAGCTCCAATTCCAATCGCTTGGCAGAAGTTGCCCGGCGGTGGGGCGTGGCAGGCCATTTGGTCCAGAGCGCGGACGACCTGGATCCCGACTGGCTAGCGGGCTGCGCCAATGTTGGTGTGACTTCCGGCGCCTCCACCCCTGAAGACCTCGTCCAGGGCGTCATCGCCCGACTTCAGGAGCTGGGCGGTAATGAGCCCCAGGACCTGGACGGTCCCGAAGAAGGAATCTACTTCACTATCCCCATTGCCCTGCGCAAGGCCGAAGAGGAGGCCTGAATGGGAAACGCTTCCTTATCTGCGCCGGATTCGTCGACAAGATGCGTTAGCAGTTGCCCTTGCTTGTGGCCCGGATTTTGGACCTGCTGCCTTTTTGCCTTAGCCACTTCCGGCAGCTTGGGCTTTTTTCGGGCTCATCCGGTAAATGTGCAGCTGGCTTCGTGAACGCCTTGGATCCGGCGCTTGAAGAATTCCCCATCTTGGAAGTCGTAGGCCTGGCGCTTGAGGGTCTTGATCTTGTTATTCAGCCCTTCCAGCGGGCCTTGTGGTAATGGGGCTTGAAATAGCAATATGGAAAAGGGTGACCCCGTGGCGGTATTCGGTGCGGACATTGGTCCTAGGGAGCAGGTCGGTCCAAGTCCAGGGAGTGGTTCGTGGCATTCATTGAGCCCCCCGGCCTAGAAAACGAACACTTTCTTCTTCTCTACCCCCTGTAGGTGGGGCACCCCCTCCAGCTCGAACAGGCTGTCCTCACGGAAGGCGTCCTCGCCAATGCGGGTCAGGCGCACGGCCTCCTGCACCGGTGGGCTTTGGTCCAGGATGGCGACGAGGCGGCCGGACTGCGCGAGCTGCTCCTTGAAGGCTTCCGGTAGGTAGGGCAGGGCGCCGGTGATCAGGATGGCGTCATAGGGCGCTCCTTCGGGCCAGCCCTTGGAGCCGTCGCCAATCTCTACCCGGATATTGGCGTAGCCCATTTCCGATAGCCGCTGCTCAGCCTCCACTTTGAATCCAGGCGTGATCTCCACGGACCACACCTCCGCGGCGATCTCGGCCAAGAGGGCGGTAACGTAGCCGGTCCCTGTGCCGATCTCGAGCACCTTATCCGTGGGCTGTAGGCGCAGCTCCTGGACGAGACGCGCCTCCACGAGCGGCGACAGCATGTACTCCCCGATCCCGAGGGGAATCTGGTAGTCGATGTAGGCCCACTCCCGCGATTCTTCGGGGACGAATCGGTGTCTTGGCAATCGATTCAGCGCCTCCAGGACCCGATCGTCCAGGACCTCATAGGTCCGGATCTGGGACTCGATCATGTTTCGGCGCGCGAGTTCGTAGTCCATAAAGGCCTCCTCCCGGGGAGAACGCCAGCAGGCCCTGGACCGGTATCCGGACCTGCTCTTGCTACTCGCCAGCGGGCTCCGCGTGCGCTTGCAGAGGCTCCCGGGCGCGAGCGACCATACCTTCCCGGCCCCAAAGTAGGGTCGGGCTGATAAAGGGTCGCTTATCTTCAACGGCTGGTCCCTTTCCGTCAACCGTTTCCAGACTGAGGCCGATTTTGCCCCTTTTTCTACTCTTTTCTACAGGGGAGCCACTGGTGCATGGGACGACAGATCGTGGATGATCGCCCGGGATGGCGGGAGGGTTGCCTGGGGCAGCCCGCGTAGGCGCTCATGGTGGGTAAAGAACAAGATCTGAGTGAGCTGGGCGAGCTCACCAAGCACTTCCAGAATGGCTGGGGCGCGGGCATCGTCGAATTTGATGAGCAGGTCATCCATTATCAGCGGAATCGGCTCCCGCTGAGCCAGCTGTTCCTCCAGGCTGGCCAGACGTAGGGCCAGATAGAGCTGATCTTCCGTCCCATCCGTCAAGCCCTTGAGGGGGATCCGGCTCCCATGCGGGCGCCGCCTCCTCAGGACCGGCTCATCGCCTTCCTCGGTCTCGAGGCCCTCAAAGACGCCCAGGGTGATGCACTGGAAGAGGGTGCCGGCCCCCTCCAGGATCGGTCCTTCGTGGGCCTGCCGATAGCGCTC
>CAYVMM010000116.1:0-4650 GCA_964452535.1 uncultured Gammaproteobacteria bacterium
ACCTGATCTTCCACAACGGCACAGTGGCGCTCCATACGCTCGTGATCGAGGTAGCTCGCTTCGGCGCTGTCGCGCACGATCTGGGGCAGCTCGTGGGTCAGCAGGTTCCGAGCCTTACGGCCCAGGACCTTGCGTCCTGCAGCGGGCAGACTCACCGTGAATCGCAGCTCTACCCCTTGTTCAGTAAACAGACAGGCAGTGCGATCGAGCACGGTCTGGCGACCGGCGTCGATGCGGATATCGCTTTGCTCACGGCACCGCTGGTGGAAGGTTCGCGCTAGAAAGTCTCGCGCGGCACGTACTCGCGGCTGCGAGGCATAGACTGCCTCAGGGAGGTTAGCAATCCGCCGGGGCACTACGGCACGCAGGCGAGAAGGGGCGGCAAAAGGATCGGCTTGCACCCGATCGACGGATAGGCGAAACCGCTCGAAGTCAAAGGTTCCCTGAATGTCTTTATAGGCCTTATAGCCCTTGCCATCAATGCGCTCCAGGGTCTCTTCGAGCCGTTTGCGGTCGGCCATAGCGACTCCTTGATTGACTGGCTCCGTTACCTTTCGGACTCCTCTGCCTTCGGGAGAGACCACTCTCGTAGGAGGGTATAGATAGGACCCTTTCGGTCCAGCTCCGAGGCCACAAGCACAAAGCGCTCGACAGGCCAGACCAGTGGCTCAATCACCATCCTAGGGGGCAGTTTGGGCGCCTTACGGGCCAGTGTCAGGTGGGCCCGGAAGGCCCGCTTATCCCGGGGTAGGCCACATTCGGCCTGTAGCCCCTGGCCCAGTACCGAAGCCAAGTCCTCCAAGCCCGGAGGGGAATGCGCGGGTCCGGCCCAAAGCAATCCCCGCTGCGCCCAGTAGCCCATCCGATCAATGGTTAGGGTGAAGGCCTCTACGGAGAGCCCAGCAGCCACATACTCGGCGCGCTGTCGAGTATCAGCATCCACCTCCCCCAAAAAGGCCAAGGTCAGATGCAAGCTTTCGGTCGGGATAAGCCGGGCCCTTCGACCCTCCAAGACCCGTCGGGCATGACTGGCCATGGCCTGCTGCAGCTCCGGTGCAGGCCAAAGGGCGAAGAACAGACGCTGTTTTGCTTCCCCATTGCCCATGGCTTTCCCAGGCGTGCCCATCTGGTCTCAATAACTCTCCCTTCGGCTACTTTCCCAAAGCCCATTCGAGCTCCGGGACGCCCCGGACAATGCTCTGGTTCGCCCTTTTACTCAAGTTGAGCAACCGAGCTCAAGGTCACAGCCGAGGCCGAAGCAGGCCTGTCCCGCCCAGCACGGAGAAGCTTGAATACAACGGCATCCACAAGGGCCTGATAGGAGGCTTCAATGACATTGTAGGAGACTCCTACTGTGCCCCAGTGGCCGTGACCGTCACCGGATTCGACGAGGACCCGAACCGTGGCGTCGGTCCCACCACCAGTGGAGACCACCCGAACTTTGAAATCCAGCAAATCCATCTCTTCCAGTTCCGGATAGAAGCCCATCAGGGCCTTACGCAAGGCATTGTCCAGGGCATTCACAGGCCCATTACCGGTGCCAGCGGTATGGGCACGCTCCCCGCCCACCTCCACCATGACTGTAGCCTCACTTTCGGGTGCTTCGCGAGCGTGCCGCTTGGCATCTAGAACCCGAAAGCCCACCAGGCGGAACAGCTCAGGGAGGCTCCCAACCACGCGGCGCACCACCAGCTCGAAAGAGGCATCTGCTCCCTCGAATTGATAGCCCTGATGCTCGAGGTCCTTGATCCGCTCCACCACCTGAGCCACAGCTCCCTCATCCCCACCCATCGCCTCCAGCAGACCCAGTTCTTGGAGCTTGTGAAGGATATTCGACTTGCCGGATTGATCCGACACCAGGACCCGCCGGACGTTACCTACCGCCTCAGGTTGGAGATGCTCGTAAGTGCGAGCATCCTTACGCATGGCAGAGACGTGGATTCCCCCTTTGTGGGCAAAGGCCGAGGTGCCGACAAAAGGCTGATTATTCTGGGGACTACGGTTGGCAAGCTCATCCACTAGCCGCGAGGTAAGCGTCAGGCGCTCCAGCTCCGGGGGGCCAAGGCGGGCCCCACGGTAACCCAATTTGAGGATCAAATTAGGCAGGACAGCCGTCAGATCAGTATTACCACAGCGTTCCCCAAGCCCATTGAACGTCCCCTGCACATGGGAGACCCCTTGCTCCACAGCGGCCAGGGTGTTGGCTAGGGCCAAGCCCCCGTCATTATGGCAATGGACCCCAAGGACCGCCTCAGGGCGATGGCAGCGGACAGCATTTACCGCTGTCACGATCTGAGAAGGGAGGGAGCCCCCATTGGTGTCACAGAGCACCAAGCGGTCCGCACCGCCCTCGGCGGCAGCATCCAGCACCTGAAGGGCGTAATCGGCATGGGCACG
Organism: uncultured Gammaproteobacteria bacterium; assembly: GCA_964452535.1. Lineage (GTDB taxonomy): Bacteria > Pseudomonadota > Gammaproteobacteria > Thiohalorhabdales > Thiohalorhabdaceae > Thiohalorhabdus. The sequence continues at coordinate 2,398 of CAYVMM010000116.1, forward strand.
ATAGCCGTCGAAGAAGTGCTCGGCATCAAACAGGACAAGTCCCAGATGATCCTTAAGGAAGGCGACCGAGTCCCTCACCAGGGCCAGATTCTCCTCCTGGCTCACCCCCAGGCTTACCTGTACGTGGAGGTCCCAGCTCTTGCCGAAGACGACTGCCCCATCCGGCTTCGCTGTCACCAGGCTCTGCAAGCCGGGATCGCCCTCAGGACTTGAGCCACTGCGCATAGTGGAACCGAAGGCGAGGATTCGGGCATGGTCGAAAGCTATTCGGCCCCGGGCCTCAAAGAAGGCGTCATCGCGCGGATTGGCCCCAGGCCACCCCGCTTCAATAAAATCCACCCCGAGATGGTCAAGGGCTTCAGCGAGCTGGAGCTTATCCTCCACGGAGAAGCTAACGGCTTCGGATTGACCCCCATCGCGAAGGGTGGTGTCAAAGATTTCCAGTTGCTGATAGGCACTCACTGAAGTGGGTTCCCCGCAGAGGTTGTGATTTGGATCAATGGATTTGGTCCCGCTCGGTAACTGGCTTATCGAGCTCAAAGGCCTCGTGAAGGACCCGGACCGCCAGCTCGGCGTACTTCTGGTCAACCACCACCGAAATCTTAATCTCGGAAGTGGCAATCATCTGAATATTAATCCCTTCCCGCGAGAGGGACTCGAACATCCGATCCGCAACGCCAGCATGATTGCGCATACCCACACCTACCACTGAGATTTTGGCAATGCGGGCACTGCCGGTTAGGGCCTCCGCTTCGATCTCCTGACAAATCGGCCCCAGGAGGTCCATAACCAGCCGATAATCAGAGCGCGGTACGGTGAAGGTAAAATCGGTCTTGCCGTGCTCCCCCTGATTCTGGATGATCATATCGACATTGACATTTTCCCGTGCCACTGCCCCTACCACCGCATGGGCAATACCCGGTCGATCGGGAACGCCAATGATGGTGACCTTGGCCTCATCTTCATTGTGGGCAATACCCGAAACCAGGGCCTTCTCCATGGCCTCGTCCTCCACCGTTATCAGAGTGCCCTCCCCTCCCTCAAAGGCAGAGCGCACCCGTATAGGGATGCCGTATTTGCCCGCGAACTCAACCGCCCGGATCTGGAGGACCTTGGTGCCCAGGCTGGCAAGCTCGATCATCTCCTCAAAGGTGATCCGCTGGAGCCGTTGCGCCTCCGGCACGATACGCGGGTCCGTGGTATACACCCCAGCCACATCTGTGTAGATATGGCATTCGTCGGCCTCGAGGGCTGCGGCTAAGGCGACCGCCGTTGTGTCCGAACCGCCCCGACCAAGGGTGGTGACATCGCCTTGGGGCTCAACCCCCTGGAAACCAGCTACCACAGGGATACCGCCTTCGCGGAGATAGTCTTCCAGGGCCTGTCGCTCGATCTCGACAATCCGAGCGCGAGAGTAAGCCTGGTCGGTCCCTATGGGCACTTGCGCCCCCGTAAAGGAGCGCGCCTTCTGGCCCTGCTGCTGCAAGGCCATGGCCATCAGGCTAATACTGACCTGCTCTCCGGTTGCAAGGAGCTGATCCAGTTCTCGCGAAGGCGGGCGCTCATTTAGCTCTTGGGCCAAGGCCAGCAGGCGATCGGTTTCCCCCCCCAAAGCCGATACGACCACTACCCCCTCATGCCCTTGCTCCCGTTTAGAAGCCACGCGCTCCGCAGCTCGTCTGATCCGAGCCGTATCGCCCAGGGCGGTTCCCCCAAATTTCTGAACGATCCGCGTCATCGCCCTCTATCCGTACCTAGGCTTCTGCCCATTTCGCCCCTCTCCCTTGAGCTGCTGCGCTAGAGAGACGCTATCTACGCCAATTGATTAGCCCCTGCTGCCGCTCTGGACCGAAATGGCAAAGCCGTATCAGTAAAATGAGCTTTATTGTAGCGTACTTGTTTCGGATCCGGGAGGACAGCTCCCCAGGGGGCCAGGGTCCCGTCAAACTCGGCCTTCGCCGGTCTGGGGCCGAGGGGATTGGCTTTCGAATCCCCTCCGGATGGCGGAATCCGGGTCCTGGAACGGGGGAAAAGGGCGCGGATTGAGGCCTTGAGACGGTAGGTCAGGGTGGGGTTTGGGGGACTCGGCGGGTTCCTAGCCATAGGCGGGTGCCCCACCCGAGGGTCGGCTACGGAAGGCGGATTCGGGTCGGGCTGACAGGGCCTTCGTGCTATCGAATCAAAACGGGGATATCCAGATCCGCCCGATGGGTTTTGACCTCTGGGGAGTTGGGCGGGAGGCTGACAGGACCC
>CAYVMM010000117.1:0-4068 GCA_964452535.1 uncultured Gammaproteobacteria bacterium
GTCGAAGAAACGCTGGAAGAACTCCTCGAAGGGGGTGCCCTTGAACTGCTCGGGGATCCGGCGTCCGCCGCCTACCTTGCGGGTGGTGCTGATGTTGACCACGGCCGCCCGGTTGGCCTGTACGACCCCGGAGATATTGGGCAGAGTCTGAGCGGAATTTGGAACCTGCTTGGACGCCCCCTCGGAGGCATCATTGACCGAATTGGCCGAGGAGGCGGAATGTGCCCCAATAGCGGTAGCCAGTCCCAGACCCAGGAACGTGGCCTTCAGGGTTCGGGGATTGAGGTGAGGGATAGACATCCCGTCCCGTCCTCACTTTCGGTTGGATTGGAGACACAAGGTTGAGGGCTTACCGCTTTTGCCCCCCCGCAGCGCGTCGGACGTGGCCGAACCCTTATGAACCACCGCCACCGTTTCCTTCAGAACCTCTCTGGCCGGCCTGCTGCCGCTGGAGCCGGCGAGACTTCTGGGCGGCCTTGCGGAGCTTGTCCAGCAGCTCGGGGGCTTCGGGGTCCTCCTTTTTCATGGCTGCCATCAGGTCCTTGCGGAAGGCCTTGCGGGCCTTCTGGATCTCGGGGGCCTGCATGGCCTGTTGGCGAGCTTGCCCCCGAGCCCTCATCAGCTTCTGGAGCTCTTGGATGCGCTCGCGACGGTTCCCGTCGCCGGAGCTCTGGGAGCTGCCCAGCGAGTCTTTTAGCTCCGTGAACCGTTTCTGTTTCTTGGCCGGGAAGCCTTCCTTCGCCATCCGCTTCTGAACACGCTTTTTGAGCTCCTGCCGGCGCTTTTCCAGCCCGGGGTTGTTCTCGAGGGCCTTGCTCTGTAGTTCCTGGATCCGCTTCTGGAGGTTTCGGGCCTTCTGGCGGGCCTGATCAAGCTCGGAGGCAGTCTTGCCGGATGAGGCTGGTGCTCCGGAAGGAGGGGGTTGGGCAATTGCCGGAGAGACAAGTGCAAGGACCAGCGAACCGGTGATTAAATGGGCGCAAAGCTTTTTTCTGGCCATAAATGCCTCGACTGAAATGGGTTAAGCGTGCAACTCCTTTATCGAGAAAGGCTCGACTTGGGAGCCAGTAACTCGGGAAGGGGCTGTCCTTTACTCCGGATGTGTGAAGCTCCTCTTGGTCTCCGAAGGGTCGACTCGACAGGCCCCTTATCTTCCCGTAGGCGGTAACGGCCGCCGGGAGGGCTCAGTGGGTTGACTTCCTCCTTGGGGCCTCTCATACCCCCCTTGGTCCTCCGTTCGAGGCGTGCTTGTGCCGCCATTGGACGTGCAGCCAGCGGCGGCGAGCCCGAGGCCAAGCAGCACAACCCCAAGCAACTGAGCCCCAGAAAGCAAGAGGCCTTGGCGGTTTCCTTGCGACATCATCCACTCCTATGAAGACGAGAAGAAATCGGGGGCATTTTGCCCCCTGGGTGCTTGCGTTTCACATTCAACGGTGCTTCCAGCATCCACAGAGGCCTCAGGGGAGCTAAAGATCGCAGGGGTGGCAGAAGAAGATATCCGCCCTCCCCCTGCTTCATTTTCACAGATTGTACTGCAGGCCCGCCATGAGGCCGTGGCTCTGGTACTCGATCGCGGTGCCCTCGAACTCGGGGTCGCTTGTTTGGAAGAAGCGGTAGCCCAGGGTCAAGCCTACCCGCTCGGTCAATTCGAAATTCGCTCCCACGCCAATCTGGGAGGCGAAGACGACATCCTCTTCCTCCTCAAAGAGGACATTGCCGATCCGGGGATCATTGAGCGTGATGCGGGAGAGACCGACGCCTGCCCCCACATAGGGGGTCAGGGCCGAGGCGTTATCGAAGTCGTAGAAGAGATTGGCCAAGAAGTTGAGGGCTGCGAGATTGCCCTTGTCGAACTCAACGGCGACCCGCCTTCCCTTGAGCTGGTCGAGGGCGTTGCGCCGCCAGCTGATCTCGCCTTCGATCCGGAGGGCGTGGGAGAGCCGGTAACCGAGTGCCCCCCCGACAGTGGCCCCCATGTTGAACCCGATCTCCATACCCCGCTCAAGATCGGCGTCGTTGAGGAGGTTGATTCCCGCGCGCCCTGCAATATAGGAACCTTGCGCTTGTGCGGCTGGAGGCCAACCTCCCAGACAAAGCACAGCAACTAAGGTAGTTAAGGCAACATATCGCTGAATATCCACCCTGCTCAAGCCTTTTTTGCCGGTCTGCAAACCGTCTCGAAGCTCGAGAGCCCAAGTTCGGTTTGCACCGTCTTTGTGCCGATCGTATGAAACTCTAAAAGGAGCCTTTTTGCCGAATAGGAGGGTCTGCAACGCTGCGCTCCAGCTCGGCGACCTGAAAGGGTTCGTCCGTGTTGAGCCCGGCAGCCAGATCCCTCCTAAACGGCCTCGTCTTAAGGCTCCTGCGGTCCTTTGGGTCCCTCAGGGCTTTGCGGTCCTTGCGGGGAGGGAGGCCTTTGCGGGCCCTCCTGGTCTCCGGAGTCACAACCGCCGAGCAGCAGCACAGCTGCTACCAGCACCACAACCCAATGGGTTCGTCCACGCATCGTCTCGCTCCTTAGAAGATAGGTTCTCTCTTCCCGAATTCAGGTGCTTTACGGATGCTCCTTGCCTGGCGGTTGGCCTCCACCTGGCGGTTGACCGCCCCCTGGGGGTTGAGCTCCACCCTTCGGCGGTTGACCGCCACCCGGGGATTTCGAAGGCTCCATCTCGACAAACTTCCAATCCATCTTGCTCAATTGGCCGTCGTTGTCGATGTCTTCCTTCTTGGCTTCTTTCTCGGGAACCCCCGCTTTGACGGCCTCCTCGATACTGACCTTGCCGTTGCCGTTGGCGTCGGCGCTGTCGAAATCCGGTTTGTCCGCGGCCATTGCCCCGGTCAAGGGCAGAAGGGCCAAGACGGTGAGTACTACAACAGGTCGTTGGGTCATCCTGGTCTCCTTTGTTTGTAATCTGAAGACGGGTTACAAGCCAAATGGACAAAGTACGCGATCGCGGCTCTTCAGGGTGGCGGGGCAAGCCTATTGCGTGTCTTGTTCCTGGAGGCGCTGCAAGAGCTGCTGGTGCAGCTCGGGATCCTGCTGGGCGGCCGCGATGATCCTTTGGTACCGTCCAACGCTCAAGCCTTCCTCTTTGATGGCCTGTTGCATCTCCTGCTGCATCTCCTGCTGGATCTGCTGGGCCTGTTGTTTATCCTCGGCCTGGCCCATCTCCTCCGAATAATCCTCCTTGATGCGCTGTAGCTCGGTGACTATCGCGGCGGCCTGGTCGATCTCCTGATCGCTTACGTGTTGGGCCGGCTTGGGACCGCTCTGCGCCGGGGCGGACTCAGACCCGCCTTGTGCCCAGGCAGGGCTTGAGAGCAAGGCGCCGGCCAGGAGAGCGACCGCCAGCGCTGGGACGCGCGGTTTGCGTGGATGAAGGGGCATGCCGTTTGCTCCTGTTGAGTTGATCCGTTGGTCAACGGGGCTTTAAGAAGTGTGCAATCCTGCCCCATTGTCACATCATTATGATTCTAAGCAAAAGCCGTGCCAGGGAGAGAGGCGCCTTGATCAGAGGCATAAGCTGCGGTTACCAAGGGGAATCGGACGGTGCTGGTGGGTGGCTTGGGGCGCGGTGGGTGGTGTGTCAAAATGCCACATGAGACATTCTTGAGGTGTGCGCTTTGGATCTCCGCCTTGCCTTCCTGTTGTATGTGGCCTTGCCCCTGATCCTGCTGATCGGGTTCGCCGGCTCCTTCAGTCTAGGGGTCCTGGAGGAGCTCAACAAGAAGCAGCTTCAGGAGGAGCTTGAGCTCATCGGACGGACCCTGCAGGAGCCCATGGGCCGGGCCATGGCCCGCGGCCGTGAAGGGGCCCTGCAAAACGCCCTCGAGTCCGCTTTCAGCTTCGGGCGGGTGTACGGGGCCTACCTCTACGATACCGGGGGCGAGCTGGTGGCCTCGGCCGGGGCAGCCCAGCCCGCTCACGCGCTCAAGGAAACGGTCGTCCAACGGGCACAGGACGGCAGATCGAGCGGCGAATACGGCCAGCTGGCGGGAAGGGCGGTGTATTCCTACTTCACGCCCCTGGTCGATAACGCCGGGACAGTCAACGGTCTGGTCCAGATC
>CAYVMM010000117.1:4078-4642 GCA_964452535.1 uncultured Gammaproteobacteria bacterium
GATCACCCGCCGCGCCAGCGACATCCAGGAGTACGCGCAACAGCTGCGGATCTACGGGCTCGCCGGGCTGGGCTGCCTCGCCCTTGTGTGGCTGACAGTGACCTTCATCGGCCATCACTTCGCTATCGGGGCGCCCCTGGCCCGCCTCACGAGCAGTATGCGCCGAATCGCGGCGGGCGAGCACGACCACCGGACCGCGGAGTCCGGTCCCCGGGAGATCGCCGAGCTGGGCCGGGTCTTCAATGCCATGCTCGATCGTATCCAGCGTGCCTGGGAGGAGATCCAGGTGCGGCGGGAGAGTCAGGAGCGCCTCCAACGCGAGCTCCAGCAATCCGAGAAGATGGCCTCGGTTGGGCGCCTCTCCGCGGGGGTCGCGCACGAGCTCGGGGCACCCATTAGCGTCATTGACGGCACGGCTCAGCGGCTCTTGCGGCGCTCGGATCTCGAGGAGGGCCAGCGTCAGTCTCTGGAGCGGGTTCGGGACCAGGCGGGGCGGATGACCCAAATCGTCGAGCAGCTTCTGGCCTTTGGCCGCCACCCTGCTGGCAAGCCCCGCCCGGTCTC
>CAYVMM010000118.1:0-4641 GCA_964452535.1 uncultured Gammaproteobacteria bacterium
GTCCGGTCGGCCGACGCGGCCTTCGTGACCCTGCGGCCCGGTGCCGAGCGGATCGCCCAGCTGGGAGGCCTGTCTCGTTTCATGAACTGGCCGGGTCCCATCCTGACCGACTCGGGCGGCTATCAAGTCCTCTCCCTGGCCGGACTCCGTCGCATCGACGATGACGGAGTTACCTTCCGCAGCCATATCGACGGCAGCTCCCATCGCATGACCCCGGAGCGCTCCATCGAGATCCAGCATCAGCTCGACGCTGACATTACGATGGTCCTGGACGAGTGCCCCCCCTATCCTTGCGAGGCAAGCACCGTTCGCCGATCCCTGGAACGCACTGTGCGCTGGGCAGAGCGCTCCAAGGCGGCCTTCGAGCAGCGGCTTGGACACGGCCTGTTCGGAATCGTCCAGGGAGGGACCCAACCCCACTTGCGTGAGGAGTCCGCCCGGCGAATGGTTGATATCGGGTTCGATGGCTACGCTCTGGGCGGTTTGGCAGTAGGCGAACCGGCCGAAGCGCGCAATCGGGCATTGGATTCTGCCGAGCCGCTCCTACCGAGCCACCGTGCCCGCTACCTGATGGGGGTAGGCAAGCCCGAGGATCTGATAGGCGCGGTAGGACGGGGCATGGATCTCTTTGACTGCGTCCTTCCCACTCGCTCGGGCCGGCGAGGGCTAGCCTACACGTGGCAGGGGACAATCAAGCTTACGACGGCCCGTTATCGCGACGATCCCAACCCCCTGGATCCCGGCTCCCGCTGTCCGGCCAGCCGGGATTACTCCAAGGCCTACCTGCACCATCTGCTCAAGACCGGCGAGATGCTGGGGGGGATCCTGGTGAGCTGGCATAACCTTCAATTCTACCAAGAGCTCATGTCAGCCATGGCCCAGGCCATCGAGCAAGGCCGATTTGGGACCTTCGCGGCTGAGTTCTTCCGCCAGCAAAGAACCGAATCGTGACGGCAGAGGCCTCCGGAGCGCAGTTATGACTTGGTCGACCAGTGCGGCACTGGCGGGACTTATTCTGGTGGGCTCAGTGATGTTCGCCATGCTGGGCCTTGGTGGCGCTATGGTCTTTGTGCCCCTGATGCACTGGCTCGGCTTCGACCTCAAGACCGTAGCCATCCCCCTGGGGCTCGCCCTCAACACCCTCAACACCGGCTTGGCCCTTATCCCGTACAGTCGCCAGGGCTTGGTGGACTGGCACGGGATCTGGCCCATGGCGGCATGCGTCATCCTAGCGGCCCCCCTGGGCGCGCTGACCGTGCCCTATACGGACCGCGATCTCCTCTTAGGTTTGTTTGCCTTCGCCTTGCTGGGCTCTGCCCTGGGAATCCAGCGACAATCCATCCTGCCTCCCGCCAAGCTCCATTCCTGGACTCTTCTGGGGCGCTGGACAGCCATGGCCGGAGCAGGCATCGGAATCGGCTTTCTGGCGGGCCTGCTAGGGGTGGGCGGCGGCTTTCTGGTGGCCCCCCTACTCCTGGCGCTGGGCTACTCCACCAAGGCTACGGTGGGCTCTTCGGCCTTAGTGGTTACCTTTTCTTCCCTCTCGGGATTCGTCGGCCATCTGGGTCAGGGTCACTTCCCCCCCCTCCTGACTGCCATCACCCTCAGCGCGGTGCTCATCGGCTCCCTCATCGGGACCCAGTTATTGCTCCGGCGAGCGCATCCCCGCTGGCTGAACAAGGCCTACAGTGGGCTGCTGGTCCTCATTGCCATCCGCTTGGCCTGGGAGAGCCTGAGCTAACCGGGCGTGCTTGACTCATCACGGAACCGGCCCGCTAACGGGCGATTCGCTCCGGAGAACCGCTGCCCTTCGGGCACCCCAAAGTCGCTCCTCACTCCTTACCGGGCGGCCCCTAGCCTGGCAAAATGTTTGCTTTCCTCAGTAAGTGCTGCTGTCGTCCCAGGGGTCGATCAAGGCATCAACGGGCCAATTCCCCTTCCCCGCCATCGATGGTTAATATGGTGTCTCCTAAACGGGACAAATAAGGCAAAAGGAAAAGAAGGCAGCCATCATGCCCCATAACGGCGCCGAAAGGCAGGAAGACGCTCAGCCCATAGGCGAGCTGGCCCAAGAGAAATTAGGGGTCGCCTTTGACAAACTCATCCCCTTCGGGCATCAAATAGCCAAGATCAAGCTAGCCTATCTGAACGGCTTGCCCCGGAACCCGGCTAGCCGATTGGTTCTCGTAACCGGAATCCACCCCACCCCCGCCGGCGAAGGCAAGACCGTAACGACCATTGGCCTCAATGACGGGCTAAATCGGTTAGGCAAGCGGGCCGTTGCCTGCCTACGGGAGCCGGCCATCGGCCCTCTCTTTGGGATCAAGGGAGGCGCCACGGGGGGCGGGCGGGCCCAAGTGCGCCCCATGGAAGCGATCAATCTCCATTTTACTGGCGATATCCATGCCATTTCCCTGGCCAACAACCTGTTATCGGCACTGGTGGACAATCACCTCCATCAAGGCAATTCCCTGGGCCTGGATCTGGAACGGATCGGCTGGAACCGAGCCATTGACTTGAACGACCGGGCCTTGCGGAAGCTCCAAGTGGGGCTTAATGGAAGCCCCAACGGCCCGGCTCGAACGGATCGCTTCGATATTGCTGTGGCTTCCGAGGTCATGGCCGTCTTCTGCCTAACCAATTCCTGGAAGGAGCTCCAAGCCCGTTTGGGTCAAATGATTGTCGGTTATTGCGAAGACAGCAGCCCCGTACGGGCGCGGGACCTCAAGGCTGAAGGGGCCATGACCGCCCTCCTAAGGGATGCGTTAGCACCCAATCTCGTTCAGACACTGGAACGCTCCCCAGCGCTGATCCATGGGGGACCATTTGCCAACATTGCCCATGGCTGCAATTCTGTAATCGCCACCGAAACGGGCTTGAAGCTAACCGATTATGTTGTTACGGAAGCCGGCTTCGGAAGCGACCTGGGAGCAGAAAAGTTTTGCAATATCAAATGCCGAGGCAAGGACATCGCCCCGAGTGCCGCGGTAGTGGTCGCCACGGTTCGCGCTCTGAAGATGCAAGGGGGGACCGAGCTAGACGAGGTCGCGACAGAAGATATTGAAGCCCTCCAAAGGGGCTGCGCCAACCTCGAGCGTCATGTGCGTAATATGCAGTCCTTCGGCCTTCCCGTGGTGGTGGCCATCAACCGCTTTGGCACCGATACGGAAAAGGAATTGGAGACGGTCAAGGCGTTTTGCACCCAGGCGCTCAACGTCCGGGTCAGCATCTGTACCGCCTTCGATGAAGGCTCTGCAGGCGCTGTCGATCTAGCCAAGCAGGTAATGGAGCAAGCCGAATCGGAAGAGGCCCACTTCCAATTGCTTTACCCGGACAGTCTGCCCCTTTGGGAAAAGATCCGTTCAGTTGCCCAAAACATCTATGGGGCTTCTGATATCACCGCAGAGCCTGAGACCCAAAGGCAGATCGAAGCCCTGCAAGCAAACGGCTACGGGGATTACCCGGTTTGCATCGCCAAGACCCCCTTCTCTTTCTCTCAGGATCCCGAGCTAAAGGGGGCGCCTTCAGGCCATGACCTCCATATTCGGGAGGTGCGCCTTGCCCCTGGCGCCGGCTTCCTTACCGTGATCTGCGGCAAGACCATGACCATGCCCGGGCTGCCCAAGCATCCCGCCTCCGAGAGGATCGAGGTCGATGATGACGGACGCATCTACGGGTTATTCTAGGTCTCTTCGCCCGATGCCTGTCCCCTAGCCCCCCGAGCAGTGGTTGTGCCTGACACCAAGGCAACCATCCGCCAGAAGGCCTCCGAGCTCGGCTTCGATGCGGTGGGCTTTGCGCGACCGGAGCTCTCCGAGGCTACTCGCGCCGGCCTGCGGGACTATCTCGCCCGGGGGTGCCATGGGGAGATGACCTGGCTAGAGCGTAATGCCGATCGGCGCGAAGCCCCCCGTAATCTTTGGCCAGAAGCGGGCACTGTGATTATCCTGGGCTTGAATTACGGTCCCAACCATAACCCTCTAGCCGATCTCGAGCACCCCAATACCGGGACCATTTCCGTCTACGCGCGCGGTCGGGACTATCACGACGTCGTTAAGAAGCGGCTCAAGCAGCTGGGGCGCTGGCTCGTCGAGGAATACCACGGCGCCATCAAGGTGTTCGTGGACACGGCCCCTGTGATGGAGAAGCCACTGGGGCAAGCAGGGGGTATCGGCTGGCAAGGCAAACACACCAACCTGGTTTCCCGGGATTACGGGTCCTGGTTATTCCTGGGTGAGGTCTTCACAACTTTGGAGCTAACCCCCGATGAGCCAGAGGGGGACTACTGTGGCAGTTGTCATCGCTGCCTAGACGTCTGCCCCACTCACGCCTTCCTCGGCCCCTATCGGCTCGACGCCACCCGCTGCATTTCTTACCTTACCATCGAGCTTCGCGGCCAGATCCCACGGGAGCTCCGATCAAGCATCGGCAACCGCATCTACGGTTGCGATGACTGCCTGGCAGTATGCCCCTGGAATAAGTTTGCGCAACGGGCCCGCAATGAATGGCTTCAGGCCCGGGCCGAGCTAGAGCGTCCCGCGCTAGCCGAACTAGCCCGGCTCGACGATCCGACGTTCCGCGCCAAATTCTCAGGCTCGCCCATCAAGCGTCTGGGGCGCGACCGATTCGTACGCAATGTCC
>CAYVMM010000119.1:0-4639 GCA_964452535.1 uncultured Gammaproteobacteria bacterium
GGACCGAGCCTTAGCGGAGCTGGACGCGGACTTCCGTCCGCCGGTCTCGGCGGAACCAGCGGAAGAGGCGGAGGTCCAACAAAATCGGAACATCCGGGCCGGAGACTTTGGACGGTTAGCTCCCTTTCGGAAAGTGGGCGCCGTGGTGGCCGTTGATCCGGAGCGGGGCAAGGTTCAGGTGGATCTGGGCGGAAAGCGAGTGTGGGGTGCCCTCCGGGACTTCCAACGGACACAGGGGGCCGAGAGGGAGTCGGATGCCTCCTCTTTCTCTCGTGTCAGTGGGCGAGTCTCGTCCCCGTCCGTTAGCACGCAGGTCGACCTCCGCGGCCAACGCCGTGACGAGGCACTAACTACCCTCCAGCAGTTTCTGGATAATACCTACGTCGTGGGCCTGGGACGGGTGACTGTCCTGCATGGGAAGGGCACGGGAATTCTGGCCCAAGCGGTACAGGAGACGCTGCGTAAAGATCCCCGAGTGGCTGAGTTTGGCTCCGCACGCCCGGAGGCGGGAGGGACCGGCGTGACCCAAGTGGCATTTAAGGGCGTCGATTCCAGCGAAGAGGGTGGTTAGCCTGCGGATGGCGTGGAGTACCACTCAGAGGGGGCCATGAGCCGCATTCCGCAATCCTTCATCGACGAGCTAATGGCCCGGGCGGATATCGTCGAGGTGGTCGATGAGTGCGTGCCGTTACGCAAACAGGGTAGCAACTTCAAGGCATGCTGCCCTTTCCACGAAGAGCGCACTCCCTCTTTCAATGTCAGTGCTGACCGTCAGATCTACCATTGCTTCGGTTGCGGCGCCGGAGGCAATGTCCTCGGGTTCCTCATGGAGTACGAGCACTTGAGCTTTCCGGAGGCGGTACGGTCGCTCGCCGGGCGTTACGGAATGGCAATGCCCGAGGCGCGGGAGGAGATACCTGCGCCTATTGAGGGGAGGCGAAAGGGCCCGGGACGCGATGTGCCAACATTACAGCAGCTCAACGAGCAGGCAGCTCGGTTTTTTGAATTCCAACTGCGAAACCACCCCGAGGCTGAGGCTGCCCATAGGTATTTGCGCGGTCGTGGGGTTAGTGGGAAGACCGCGGCCCGCTTTCGGCTGGGGCTCGCTCCGACCGGATGGCGCAATCTCCTAGAGGCCATGGGCACGGACCCTGCCAGACGCCAAGCCCTAGAAGAGGTGGGTCTGATTGTTGATCGCGGCCCGTCGGCTTACGATCGCTTTCGTAACCGGCTTATCTTCCCCATCCGTGACCGTCGGGGCCGCGTGGTCGCCTTCGGCGGTCGAGTCATGGACGGCGCTGAGCCCAAGTATTTGAACTCGCCGGAGGGCCCGCTTTTCCAAAAGGGGCAGGAGCTTTATGGCCTTTATGAAGCCCGGCAGGCCATCCGCCGCGAGCAACAGGCCCTGGTGGTTGAGGGCTACATGGATGTCATTGCCTTGGCCGAGGCAGGAATAGCCAATGCGGTGGCGCCTTTGGGTACGGCATTGACGGAGGACCAGCTCCGGCTTCTCCTTCGCGCAGCCTCCGAGGTGGTGCTCGCCTTTGACGGTGACGACGCCGGACGTAAGGCCGCATGGCGAAGCGTGAGCACTGCCCTGCCTGAGATGGGCCGAGGGCGGGCCGTGAGCTTTTTGTTCCTGCCCGAAGGGGAGGACCCGGATTCCCTGGTCCGTGCGGAAGGCCCAGAGGGCTTTCGCGCGCGGGCTGAAAAAAAGGCAACACCCCTGTTCGAGTTCCTAATTCAGGGACTTAAGGAGCAGGTGACTCTGAGTGCCCCGGAGGGTCGAGATCGGTTGCTAGAGCTTGCTGGCCCGCTGTTTGGTCGCCTTCGGGATGCCAAGCTGCGTGACCTGTTGGTCCAGCGGCTCGACGCCTTGGTCAAACTAGGGCCTGGGCGGGTCGCTCAGCATCTGGAACGGGTCCAGGGTCGAGAGCGTGCCGCCCGTAGCGGGGAGCCCAGTGATGCCCACCACGCCACGCAGCTGCTAGCCAATCAGCCGATAATTCGGCAGGCACTTCTGCTGTTGCTGGATGACCCGCAGGAATTCGCTAAGGAGGTCCTGGCGTTCGCTGAGGAGCTGAAGCGTTACCGCTCGGTCGGAATCGATCTCCTTCTGGCAATAGCTGAGGTCGTGCATGCCGAGCCCGATATTGGGGTCGGGACATTGATCGAGCGTCTGCGGGGGATCCCCAATGGAGATGTCTTAGCCCGTATCGCGGGGCAAGGCTCTGGAATTCCCCCGGAAGGACGCCGTATGCAGCTCCGGGGCTGTTTGCGTAAGCTCCAGGCCCATACCATTAAGGCCCGCTTGGATGACTTAGAGGAAAAGGCCCGAGTGGGCACATGGACGGTGGAGCAAGCCCAGGAGTTCCAAAACCTGAAGCGCCAGCAGCAAAGGCTGGAGCGGATGGATTCCTCGGCAATGGGCCCAGCCACCTCCACTTAAGGGCCCCCTATCCGGATCTTGCAAGATCTTGCGAGCCACTGAAGCACCGTTTAGCCAGGAGGGTTTGCCGCATGAATGACCAGGCCGAGCGCTCGGAGCTAAAGCGCCTCATTGCACTGGGGAAAGAGCGCGGCTACCTAACTTACAAAGAGATCAACGATCACCTGCCTGGGGATGTCCTCGAGGCGGAGCAGGTGGAATCGATCATCTCCATGATCGGAGATATGGGAATCGAAGTCCTGGATGAGGCGCCAGAGTCCGGCATGCTGCTCGCCGGCACGGGCTCTAGCGGCTCCGATGAGGAGACCGAAGAAGCGGTAGCAAACGTCGAGGCCGATCTTGGTCAAACCTCCGATCCCGTGCGCATGTACATGCGCGAGATGGGCAGTGTGCCCCTGCTTACCCGTGAGGGGGAGATCGAGATTGCCAAGCGCATTGAGGAGGGGCGTAATCAAGCCGTCCGGGCTCTGTGTACCTTGCCCTCCACCTTTGAGGAGGTTCTCGATCTGGGTCAGCGGTGGCTCGAAGGCAATGCCCGGCTAGACGAGATTGTCCAGGGCTTTGAGTCCGATTGCGAGCTGAGTGAGGCCAAAGAAGGCAGCTTGGAGCAGGAAGACGCCGCACTCGATGTTGCCGTAGAACAGCTTGAGGAGAAAGACGAAGGGCCCGAGGAGCCCGAAGACGGCAGCTTTTCCAAGGAAGAGTTTGAGCAGCAGGTCCGCGAGTGGCTTGAGCGCTGCCAGCGGCTTTATCAGGAATCCTGGGAGGCTCGCGAGGCCAACGGTATTGGTGCCCGAGTTTATCACCAGAAGAGGGACGAGCTGGCCCGGGAGTTCTTGCGGGTCCAGCTTCATCCGCGCCTAGTCGACGAGCTTACCCTCCGGGCCCAGCAACAGGTAGATGAGCTACGCCGGGCTGAGCGCGCCATTATGGATCTCTGTTGCAAAGAGGCCGGACTGACCCGCCGCGAGTTTCTGCGAGAGTTTCATGGATGGGAAGGTTGTCCTGAGTGGGTAGACCGCCTCGTAGAGCGAGGATATCCTCAGGCCACCGGACTCAAGGCCGTACGCGAGCGTGTTCGTGAGTACCAACGAGGCTTGGCCGCTATTGAGGAACGTTCGGGTCTCCCCGTGCGCGAGGTCAAAGACTTGCACCGACAGATCACGACCGGGGAGGCCAAATCCCGCCGCGCCAAGACGGAAATGGCCGAGGCTAACCTGCGGCTGGTGATCTCCATTGCCAAAAAGTACACTAATCGTGGCTTGCAGTTCCTGGACCTGATTCAAGAGGGCAATATCGGCCTGATGAAGGCGGTGGACAAGTTCGAGTACCGCCGCGGCTATAAGTTCTCGACTTATGCGACTTGGTGGATCCGACAAGCGATCACCCGAGCCATTGCCGACCAGGCGCGTACCATCCGTATCCCGGTACATATGATCGAAACGATCAATAAGCTGAATCGCACCTCTCGGCAGATGCTTCAACGGATGGGCCGTGACCCAACTCCCGAGGAACTTGCAGAAGAGATGGAAATGCCCGAAGAGAAGGTCCGCAAGATCCTCAAGATTGCCAAAGAGCCTTTGTCCATGGAGACACCCATTGGCGACGATGAGGATAGCGCCCTGGGGGACTTTATCGAGGACAAGAACACCGAGGCGCCAGTGGAGTCCGCCATTAAGGCAAGCCTCACCGAGTGCACTGACGAGATCCTTCGGGAGCTTACACCGCGAGAAGAGAAGGTCCTCCGCATGCGTTTCGGCATCGGTATGCAGACCGATCACACCCTTGAAGAGGTTGGCCGTCAATTCGATGTCACCCGCGAGCGGATCCGCCAGATCGAGGCTAAGGCCCTCCGCAAGCTGCGCCACCCGTCGCGATCCAAGCGCCTCTCCAGTTTTATGGAAGAGGACAGTGAGAGCGGCAGCGTCAGCTGAGCTCGGTATGCCCGCAAGCCTTTCAGTTGCCCCAGCGCCGGCCGCCCTTCCTAGCGCGCCCTCGGCTCTGGGGTAATTTTTGCCATAGGGGCCCGTAGCTCAGTTGGTCAGAGCAGGGGACTCATAATCCCTTGGTCGGCGGTTCGAGTCCGCCCGGGCCCACCAAATACCGTCATCACCGTTTCTCATTTGACCTCGTATAGCTACATAACCCATTGATAAACAGGCGACTTATCCCTCACACCACCTCACGGTT
>CAYVMM010000120.1:0-4564 GCA_964452535.1 uncultured Gammaproteobacteria bacterium
CGCCTTTATCCCTTGAAGGGATCCATCGCCGAATCCGGGGAATCGATCCAGGACCGGCAGGGATCGGTTACAACGCCGAACGGTGGTACATCCCCAAGCGGCTGCAGCGTCAGACACTCAAGCGGTAAAGCGCTGGTCGAGAACGAATTGACCGCAGAGACGCAGAAGACAATGCGCCATGGCACCCGAAAGGTCCTGAATCATCCCGGACGGTCCGCCAACTCTGTCTGAGCCGCGATGCTGATCTATCTCGCCAAACGTCTCCTGTGGATGATCCCGGTGTTGCTCGGAATTACCATCATCTCGTTCGCGGTGATGCACTTAGCACCCGGCAACATTACTACCTTGGAGACCAGCCTCAACCCTCGCAGCGGCGCAGAGGCCCGGGAGCGACTCCGGGAAGCCTACAATCTGGATGAACCACTACACATCCAGTACTGGCTCTGGCTGAAACGGGTGGCCCAACTGGACTTCGGCAAATCCTTCCGCGGGGCCCGCCGGCCGGTATTGGAAAAGCTCAAGGAGCGGATTCCGGTCACCCTTTCCATCAACCTGGCCGCCATGCTACTGATCTTGGCCGTGGCCCTACCTGTCGGGGTGATTTCAGCGGCGCGTCAGAACTCCCTCCTAGACCGCAGTTTGACGGTCCTGGTGTTCTTGCTCTTCGCCTTGCCCGGATTCTGGGTGGCTCTATTATTAATGGTCTTATTCGGGGTGCAGCTGGAGTGGCTGCCGGTCTCCGGACTCTACAGCTACAATTTTCAGGAGCTCAGCCCCTGGGCTCGGATCCTCGACCTGGCTCAGCATTTGGTGCTTCCGGTGCTCGTTTCGGCCTTTGCCGGGATTGCCGCCTTCTCCCGTTATGTGCGCTCAAGCATGCTGGAAGTGATTCGCCAGGATTATATCCTGACAGCACGAGCCAAGGGGTTGCCTGAGCGTACTGTCATCTACCGGCATGCCTTGCGTAACGCCTTGCTTCCAGTGATTACCCTCCTCGGCCTCTCCATCCCGGGACTGATTGGGGGGTCGGTCATCTTCGAGACCATCTTCGGCATCCCGGGCATGGGCCAGCTGATGTATGAGGCCATCTTGAGCCGAGATTATCCCCTTGTAATGGGCTCCCTGGTGATTACGGCCCTTTTGACCTTGCTGGGCAATCTGCTCGCTGACCTGGCCTTGGCCTGGGCAGACCCAAGGGTTCGACGCGGGCTGACGCCATCATGAGTCCGGCCTTTCGACGGCTCGTTAGCAACCCGCTGGCCATTGCCGGGGTCCTGATTGTGGCCACGATAGCGGGCTTGACCCTCCTTGCTCCCTGGATTGCCCCCTATGGCCCCCATGTCACCAACGTGGACCGCGTCCTGGAGCCTCCCTCTTGGAGACATTGGATGGGGACCGATCGGCTCGGTCGAGATGTGTTTACACGGGTGCTCTACGGGGCCCAGATTTCGTTGTTGGTGGGCTTTGTGGCGGTGGGAATTGCTACGCTTATCGGCACGAGCCTGGGAAGCCTGGCCGGTTATTACCGGGGTTGGGTAGACAGCGTGATCATGCGCCTCGTGGATGTCATGCTCGCTATCCCCGCCTTCTTCCTGGTGCTGGCCGTAATTGCCTTCTTGGAGCCCAATATCATCAATGTCATGGTGGTAATCGGCCTGACCTCATGGCCGGGGGTCACTCGACTGGTCCGTGGCGAGCTCCTGTCTCTGCGGGAGCGCGAGTTTGTCCTCGCTGCCCGGGCCCTCGGTGCCTCCGATATTCGGCTCATCGGAGCCCACCTCTTACCCAACGGATTTGCCCCCGTTCTGGTAGCGGCCGTATTGGGTGTCGCTGAGGCGATCCTGATCGAATCCGCCCTTTCCTTCCTAGGCCTGGGCGTCCAGCCCCCTTTCGCCTCTTGGGGCAACATCCTTACCGAAGGCAAGGATTACATCGAATTTGCCTGGTGGCTCTCTCTCTTCCCTGGATTGGCCATCTGGGTAACCGTTTTGGGGTTCAACCTTTTCGGGGAAGGCCTTCGGGACGCCATCGATCCTCGCCAGGAAGCCGAATGGAGCTATTAAGCGATCGAGAAGGCCGTTGTAGGAGCTCGACTTCGTCGGGCGAAGGTAAAATCAGCCAAGATGGGAGATCCCTTCGTTCGCCCGATGAATCGGGCTCCTACGGGGGTCTGGGGCATACTTAACAAAGTAGCAACAAACAAAGGCCTAGGGCTACTTCCTAGCGCATTCCTCCTCGGAGCAACGGTTATGGGACCCCTGATCAGCCGCTCGATCCCCCTACTGCTGATGGGCGTTTTCGCCCTCACCACTACGCGGCCTTTGCCCTTGGCCGCCCAGTCCCGGCTCGACAAGCTCCAGGAAAGCATCGGTCTCAGCGAAAAAAGCAGGGCGCCCCCGCAAGCGACCCTGGTCGACGGCCTTAAGGAAGCCTTGCGCGTCAGCACCAAGCGCGTTGTAGCCCAGCTTGGGCGAGAAGGCGGCTTCAACACCGATTCCGCTGTGCACATCCCCCTGCCCGAGAAGCTTCAACAAGCCCAGTCGCTGCTCGCCAAGGCCGGGCTCAGCAGCTACGGCGAAGCCCTGGAGCTGCGGCTCAACCGTGCCGCTGAGACAGCCGTTCCCGAGGGCAAGGCAGCCTTTATGGAAGCCATCCGCCAGATGACCGTCGCCGATGCCAAGGCCATTGTCACCGGACCCGAGGATGCCGCCACCCAATATTTCCGAGAGACCATGACCCCCGAGCTTCGTAAGCGCATGCGCCCGGTTATTGACAACGCCCTTGGCCAAGTCGGCGCCATCAAGCGCTACGACCGCTTCATGAGCCGCTACCAAAGCCTGCCACTAGCCCCCGACATCAAGGCCAACCTCACCAGCTACACTCTAAGCCGAGCCCTCGACGGCGTGTTCCACTACATGGCCACTGAAGAGGCTGCCATCCGTAACAACCCGGCCAAGCGCACCACGGAATTATTAAAGAAGGTATTCGAGGGAAGATGAGCGGATGCCCTTGGCCACCGGCCATGGCACGCCACCTTCAGCCTTCGGATGCCAGGACCTCATCCGGATTAGAAAAGACCCGCCATGTGGCGTTCGATATCCCATCGAACGCCTTCTTGAATCGCCCCTCGCCATTCTTTGCGCCAGAGACTGTGCGAATGTAGATGCGTTCGATGCGGTTAGGAAACCGGCGCGCGATGCGCCCATAGATCTCCGGATCGTACTCGCCGCTATCGCCGATGAGGACAAAGGTGCGCTCAGGATGATGGGCTAGGAGGCGTTCGATCGTCGAGCGCTTATGGGGACGGCTGCTGCGGAGGAAATCCCGCAAAGAGGCGGGATCACTCGGCTGAAGTCGCCGAAGATGCAGTGGCCCGTGGGGATATCCGGCTTGCCGCATCCAGGGCTCAAGAAAGGCCTGAAGCTGCCAGGGACTCGCCGATAAGTAATGAAATACGGGATCGTAGCAGCGCTCAAGGCGGGCGAAGAGCTGTGGCATGCCGTCGACGTGCTCGAATGCTTCGGTGAAGGTGCGTCGTAGCGTTGCGGTCCTATCCCGGACCTGGGTAACCTTGATCGTGTCATCGATGTCCGAAATGACCGAGATCCCCTCTCTGGCAATCACTGGGATGCGGAGGGTTGCTTCGGTCCCGAATTCCGAGGAGACGCGAACCGCGAGCCAGCGCTCGCCGGATGCGCATTGGATCGCCTTCCGCGCCGTGTCGGCAGGCACTTGAAGGGTCTTCGTAAGGTGGCCATGGGGTGCGGATTCCCCCAAGACGTAGCGCTCCCCACCGATATGAGCCACTAATTGCTTGCCACGCTCGTTATCCACGAGGAAAGGACGGATACGCGAATCGAAGCGCTCTCGGCGCTTGGGGGCGTTGAGATCAACAATATCCCCTAGGGCCTCAATAAAGAGATTCCTTAGGGCCGAATCTCGCTCCGGCTCGAAGACCCATGCCCTCATCGGCACAGTCAGTGAGCCGCCCTCGTTCACCGCTGCATAGGTCGGGAAGACGACAAAGGTCTCCTTGGACCCTTCCAGCAGCTCAGAAAGGCCCTGCGCCCCGACCTTGGTTGGGGCGAGCGCACTCGTCCCGATGGCGAGGAGGGCTGCTACGAGGCCGTGTGCCGATCTCGATGCCATCTTCAAGTGGAAGCCGTACGTGCCTTTGCGGTTACTGTTAAGGGAGAGCTCGCCTTGGACCATCCCCACACCATCTGAGGATTACTCAAAGGCATTACCCAGGCGGTGCACAGGCCATCCCAAAGCGGTCAGAAAGCAAGAAGCGGCCCTGTTGGCTGTGGCACCAGCAACGTTGGCGCTCGCCGTACTGTAAGCTTGGGCGGGCTCACCGCTACCGACCCGCGAGGACGATCTTTACCTCGGACGTCTCACCTTCCCGAAAATATCGGATCGTTACGGCCTCTCCCACCTCATGCTTTTCGAGCGCGATGTAATAGTCTTCAACCGAGCGAATCGGCTTTCCGTTGATCGCTTGGAGGACATCGCCCGCAATGAGAGCCCCGCTCGGCGCTCGCTGCAGGCCGCGGAGCCCGGC
>CAYVMM010000121.1:0-4551 GCA_964452535.1 uncultured Gammaproteobacteria bacterium
TCCCAAAGGTGATTTCCCCGGGAGTCCCGGACTCGTGCGGTGCATTGTCCAGGTTGAGTCTACCAACCTCACATGTAACGTAAGGCTCAACGCAGGGTCCACAACGTCCTCATTCATACAGGAAGCTTCACGGGCTAATGCAAGACGCAACACGTGTTATCTTTGTTCTTAGCAGCGGGCGTTCTGGGACGAAATACCTTTCCAATTTAGTTCATTACAATGCCCTGCATTGCACAAGTAAGCATGAACCATATTTCAGCTGGTCGAATCCTACCATGTTTGGCAAACCGATCTATGATCATTCAGTAGGAAATTGGGACTCAATACGACCCTTGATGGAAAAGAAATATTCCGGGATTCAAGGATATAAGTCTAGGGTTTATTTTGAATCCAGCCATGCTTTTTTGAAATCGTATTATGATCTGGCTCCGGAGTATTTTGCGGATTTAAGAACGGTTCATCTGATCCGCAATCCCTTATTTGTGGCATCCAGCGAGGCGACCCGTGAGCAGCTTATTCATCGAATACGGCTCCCGTTTCGCTATTACAAGGGCGATGATGGAGCAAATTACTTTCGCTGGGCACTGACAGGCCGAGAGCGGATTTTCCAAGACCTGAATCTCGCATGGCCGACCCGGTTTCAACGATACGTGACCCAGTGGATTGAAATTGAGAATCGAGCGATGGGCTTTCGAGAGCAGCTCAATCGGGAAAAGCAATGTTACACATTGCATTCGCCATTCGAGCTAAATGATCCTGGACAGATTCGGGACATGTTGCAATTTCTGGAATTAGAACCAACAGGTCAGTCGATCCGGATGACAGGTTCTCAAAATCGCACTCCGGGAATATCGATCCGCGCGGATGAAAAGCATTGGCGGGAGCTGCGTGATGTGGTCGAAGCACTGCCTCGAAAATATCTAAGCATATTTTCGAAACCACCCTATACCAAGTTTGACTGGCATGATTGGTTGATTCCTTAACAGGCTAAGGAGTACGCCAGGCAGCCGGGCCTCGGGAAGCGTGGCGAGCCACTTGGAAATAGCCCTCTGTGGGGATTGCGTTGGGCAACCGACGCTTTTACCCCCAACCAAATAGGCGAAAAAGGGGACTCGTCGGATGCGCACAATCCTGGATGCCTGCCAGCCGCGGGAAGAAATCCTAGCCGGTACCTTCAATCCCGAGATGTTTAAAGCGAGCCTAAGCCGGGTCCTGGATGATTACACCAAGGGACAAGCTATGGAGGGAGCGCCGTCCATCTACTCCGACCCTGTCGCTTTCTTCCGGGATGCGACCTATCCAACTCGGGGATTCATCGACATCCTGGGTAACGCGCTGGGCCGCCTTGCTTTGGGCGATCTATCCCGACCAGCCATGCAGCGGCTGGATACCGCCTTCGGCGGGGGCAAGACCCACACCCTCATAGGATTAGCCCACGCGACTCTTCAGGGCAGGGAAGTCGCGGAGCATACGCAGGATATCCTGGATCCTGAAGTGCTGCCTGTTCCTGGAGCCATCCGAGTAGTCGCTGTCATCGGCGATACAGTGGATACCATCCGAGAAGAGCTGGGCCCAAACGGGCGCCCCCTACCTAACACCCTGTGGTGGCTGATGGCTCAAGAAATCCTTTCAGAAGGCGAGCGTCGGCCTATTCAAGCCCGCCTTAACGAGATCTCTGCACCCGCATCGGACGAATTCTTTGACGTCCTATTCGGCGATCGACCGACTCTCGTCATCATTGACGAGGTGGCCCAATACCTCTCTCGTATGGAGGCGGCCTTCCCAGGCACCGGGGCTGAGCAAAGCGCGGCCTTTTTGATGTCTCTCGCTACTTACGCGGAAGATCGCTCCGATATGGCCGTCGTGTTGAGTCTGGCCTCGACCGCTAATGCTTTTGGGGAGTTTAACCAGTTATTGCGACAGCTTCAGCAGCAGCACGATATGTCGGAGGCGGAGGCGGAGGGAGTGATCGAAGACGCCCAACGAGGCATGCGCGATGTCCTCAATCGCTCTTCCGAAGCAACCACGCCCATCCAAGAGGGGGATCTGTCCCGCGTTATGGCCAAGCGCCTGTTCCGAACCGTGAATACCGAAGCCGCTGCCGAGACGGCGGATGCTTTCGTAAGCATGTACCGGCGGGCAGGGACGGACCTGCCAGCGGGGGCCCATGATCCGGAGCTTCGGGATCGGCTAATCGGCCATTACCCGTTCCACCCCTCGCTGATTGAATTCCTGGCTGAAGATCTAGCGCAGGTGGAAAGCTTTCAGGGGACACGGGGCGTTCTGCGGGCCTTGGCCCGAGGTGTGCGCCGCATTTGGGAGCATCGGCTTCCCATCCCGCTTATCCAAACGGGCCACCTGGACTTGGGGGACGGCCACATTCGAACCGAGCTGCTTGGCAAAACGGGAAACGACGATCTGCGCACTGTGTTGGACGCGGACATCAGCAAGTCGGCCGAGAGTGCCGTCACCGCCCGCACTGTGGCCGGCGAACTGGACGTTGAGAACCCCCATCCCGAAGGTTTCCCGGTCGCGGAGTGGTCTTGGCGGGTGGTCTTCTTGCACAGCCTAGTGGGCCGGGCTGGTGGGCTGGAGGATGAAAAATTCGGGACCGACATGGCGCAGGCGGTCTTCGAGATGGCCAGCCCCGATGTGCCCCCGGCCAGCGTCCGTTCTATGCTGGAACGGATCCCTACGGAAGCGAACTACCTTCGGGAGCGAGAAGGCCGACTGTACGCCGATACCGCGCCCACCCTGAATAATATCCTGCGCCGGATCCAAGACGGTGTGAGTGAGGAGCAGGCCCTGGATCGCGTGGACCAAGCCGTGCGTGGGCTCATCCGATCCGATCTCTTTGAGATCCACGCCAACATCACCCATTCCGAAGACCTCCCTGAGAGCGAGCGCAAGCCCCAGCTCGGTCTCTTGTCCTTCCGAAATCAGGCTTTCGACCCTACCGCCTTTGTAGAACAACGGGGCGATTCGCCCCGGGTGAACCAGAACATGGTCTTCTTGCTAGCCCCCAGCACGGCTCATCCCCAGGGGCCGGCGGGGGAAGTCTGGTCAGAGCAGCGCAACCAGCAAGAAGTGCGGACTCGGCAGCGGCTCCTGCTCTTGGCCCGAAAGGCCATCGCGGTGGAGAAGCTCCGCCAGGATCCCCAGTCCTGGGGGGTGCAGCCCGATCACCTCAAGCGGCAGGAATTCCGGGACACCCGGGACAAGATCCCCCACGAGATGCAAACCGCTGTGGAGGAAAGCTATCGCTATCTTGTCTTCCCCAGCCAGGAGGGCGGGCGAGTGGTGATCCGGGACCTAGGGAAAGGAGGCGGAGGCCCGACCGCTGGCGGTTCGGGGGGGCTCATGCTAGAGGACGCCATCCGTCAACAGCTGACCAAGGAAGGGGAGTTGGTTACCGCGGAGCACGCAGGTACCAAGGAAGTCCTGATCGCCCTGAGCAAGCGCTTCTTTGCCAATCGGCCCCAGGTGACGGTAACCCAGCTTCGAGAAAACTTCAGTCGACGGCGGGAATGGCCGATTCTGCAACGCCCGGATCTCCTCGGCGACATTTTGCGGGAAGGCGCGAACCAGGGGGTATGGTGCCTGGGCTATATGCCGGAAAGGGACGCCCACAAGCCGGAGGCCCTCTATCACCAGGAGCATCCCCCACCAATCGATGCGAACCCAGCAGGCGAAGGATGGCTGATCGCTACCCGGGCGCATGCCAAGCAGCTTGGCTGGTTGGAGAGCATTGTGCGGGATCCCAACGCCGTTGCCCGCTGGATCGAAGGGGAGCTCGGCTCCATGGAGCAGGCCGCCCCAGATGCCCTAAAAGGGGCCATCGAAGAACAACACGACACCGTGGATCCCCAGGTCTACCAAGACCAGGTTACCCATCTTTTGGCGGCGAGCAAGTTGGTGGCCTATCCTGAGGCCGCCTTCGATGCCGGCGGAGCCCCCGATCCGGAGCAGGCCGTGACAGGCCGGGATGTTCCGCCGGGGGGTGTTTCCGAAGACGAATTCCGCCTGGTCCCGTACCATTTGGCTCAAGAGCGGGGCTGGGTCATCGCGCCCGGGGTGCAAGTCAAGGACTTCCAGCTCTCCGAGCCGGGCCAGATTCAGCAGATCCTCAACCTGCTTTCCGGTACTGCCCTGAGTGGCTCGCAAACGGAGGTTCGCCGTCTCAGTGTGAGTGGAGCCACTAGCGGTGGCGGGCAATTCCAAATGGCCTTGCTAGGCAGCACCGTAGGTCAGCTGATCGCCAACCGCGAGCTGTTTGCCGCCTTGGCCAACCGGATCCAATTCGACGGCCCCAAAGCCCGGCTGGACATCTCCCTGGGCCATACTGAGAACGGCTGTCGGTTTCTGCAAGCCCTAGAGGCATTCAAAGAGTGATTATGGCGAACCATGGGCCCCGAGACCCCAAATCCGACCCCCAAGAGCGCCAGCGCCTCCAACGCCTCGCCCGTCGCAGCCCCTTCGTCCTACGCTTCACCCGACACAATGACCGGACGCCACCCGTGCTCCAGGTCAAGGAGCGCATTGCCCCAGAGG
>CAYVMM010000122.1:0-4518 GCA_964452535.1 uncultured Gammaproteobacteria bacterium
GTGGGCTACTGGCTGAGCCGCGGCTGGATGAGCACCGCCGAGCGCATTGCCCGCTGGTACAAGGCGTGCTTCCCCGCCGGTTTTTATCTGGAGCTCCAGCGTACCGGCCAGCCCCATCAAGAGGCGGTCAACCAAGGCAGTCTGGAGCTGGCTCATCGTCTGGATTTGCCTGTCGTGGCGAGCAACAATGTCCATTTTGCCAGTTCAGAAGGAGCGGAGGCCCACGAGGTACGAGTAGCCATCGCCGAGGGCACCCTGCTCGATCGCCGTGGCGGGAGCTCCCGACACACCGAGCAGCATTGCCTGCGCACGGGAGAAGAGATGGCGACCCTTTTCGAGGATATCCCTGAGGCCGTGACCAACGCTGGCCTGCTCGCCGCTCGCTGCAACGTGGAATTGGAATTTGGTGTCCCTTATTTGCCCGATTATCAGCCGCCCCGAGGCCAATCCATCCAGGCCTATTTCCCAGAAGCGGCCCGAGCTGGTCTGGAAAAGCGATTTTCGCCGATCTTGGCCCAGGCGGGAGAGGAAGGGGAGGCGGCTATCCGGGAGCGCTATCGAGATCGCCTCGAGCACGAAATCGCCATCATCCAGGAGATGGGGTTTCCTGCCTATTTCCTGATCGTGGCCGATTTCATCCAATGGGCTAAGATGCAGGGGGTGCCCGTGGGACCGGGCCGCGGATCGGGAGCGGGCTCCTTGGTGGCCTTTGCTCTGGGTATTACCGACATCGATCCCATTCGCTACGGACTCCTGTTCGAGCGGTTCTTGAATCCGGAGCGGATCTCCATGCCCGATTTCGATGTGGATTTTTGCATGGAGAAGCGCGATCGGGTGATCGATTATGTTACAAGCAAGTATGGCCAAGACAAGGTGGCCCAAATCATTACCTTTGGCGCCATGAAGGCCAAAGCGGTAGTCCGAGATGTGGGCCGTGTACTGAACCACCCCTATGGCTATGTGGATCGGATCGCAAAACTGGTGCCCGGGGATCTAGGCATCACCCTAGACAAGGCTCTGGAACAGGAACAGGACCTGCGCAGCCGGTACGAGAACGAAGAGGACGTCCGAACTTTGGTGGATCTGGCCCGGCAATTGGAGGGCCTCGCCCGAAACGCCGGCACCCACGCTGGCGGGGTGGTCATTTCCCCCCAGCCGCTGACCGAGCTGGTGCCCCTGTTTAAGGAGGCTGATGGCGAGACGATCACCACCCAGTTTGATAAGGACGACGTCGAGACCGCTGGTCTGGTCAAGTTCGATTTCTTGGGCCTGCGAACCTTGACGGTGATCGATAAAGCGGTAGCTCGAGTGAACAGGGCCCGACAGGAGGGAGAGCCGGCCCTAGCCATCGACGACATCCCTATGGACGATGAGACCACCTACGCCCTCCTGCGGCGTTGTGAAACCACAGCGGTCTTTCAATTGGAATCCTCTGGGATGAAGGATCTGATCCAGCGGCTTCAGCCGGTTCGCTTCGAGGATCTCATTGCCCTGGTAGCCCTGTACCGACCGGGACCGCTGGAGTCGGGAATGGTGGAGGATTATATCCAGCGCCGGCACGGCCAGCAGACCGATTGGGATTATCCCCTTCCTCAATTGGCGCCCATCTTGGAGGAGACCTACGGCGTTATTCTCTACCAAGAGCAAGTCATGCAGATCGCTCAGGTCCTGGCTAGCTATAGCCTGGGGGCGGCCGATCTGCTGCGCCGAGCGATGGGGAAGAAGAAGCCCCAAGAGATGGCCAAGCAGCGCGAGATCTTCCTGGCTGGTGCCCGTGAGAACGGGATCCCTGAGCACCAGGCCAGCCATATCTTCGATTTGATGGAGAAATTCGCCGGTTATGGCTTCAATAAGTCCCACTCGGCAGCCTACGCTCTGATTTCCTACCGGACTGCCTATCTAAAGGCCCATTACCCGGCTGAGCTGATGGCAGCGGTGCTGTCCTCGGATATGAACAATACCGACAAGGTGGTGAACTTCATTGGGGATTGCCACCAGATGGGACTGAGCGTGCTCCCCCCCGACATCAATTGCAGTGATTGGGAGTTCAGTGTGGAAAGGGCGGGAGCCGATAATGGGCGTCCCGGTGACATCCGTTATGGTTTGGGGGCGATCAAAGGTGCCGGGGAGGCTGCACTGGAAGCCATTTTAGAGGAACGAGCCCGAGGCGGCTCCTTTCGGGATCTATTTGATCTCGCCAGCCGCGTCGATCTTCGCAAGGCCAATAAACGGGTTGCCGAGGCCCTGATCCGTTCCGGGGCCATGGATGCCCTGGGGCCTTCTCGAGCAGCCCTGCTGGCAGCTTTGGATACTGCCTTCGAGGAGGGCATACGGATCCAGCAGGAAGTAGCAGTGGGGCAAAGCTCGTTGTTCGCCGAGGTGGAGGAGCCTGCCTCGGAGGCGAGCTTTCCCGCGGTCGATGAGCTCACAAGCCGGGAGCGATTGCGGGGGGAGAAGGCGACTCTGGGCTTTTACTTGTCAGGCCATCCGTTGGATGATCGTTTGGAGGAGCTGGCCAAGCTAACCCATGGACGGATCCGGGATCTGCAGCCTGAGGAAGGGGAGCGGGTAGTCATTGCCGGCTTGGTGACGGGCCTGCGGGAGATTACCAACCGACGCGGCGAGCGCATGGCCTTCGCTGCCTTAGAGGACCCCTCTGGGCGGGTCGAGGCGGTACTCTTTTCGGATACCTACGCCGGCGTTCGGAGTTGGCTTCGCGAAGAGGAACCGTTGGCCGTGGTCGATGGGTCAGCGGCTCCCGATGAGCAGACAGGGGGTTACAAGGTGACTGCCGATCGGGTCTTGACCCTAGAGCAGGCTCGGGTGGAGCAAGTCCAGGGGGTTGAGCTGGTAGTGGCTGCTCCGGACTTGGGATCTGAGACCATGGAGCAGCTCGGAGAGCTTCTCCAGGGCCATCCCGGTCATTGCCCTGTCTGGATCGATTATCGCATCCCTGGCCATGCCCGAGCGCGCTTGCGGATGCCGCAGCCCGTTTGGCCCGGAGCTGAGCTGGTCACTGCCTTGACCGAAAGGCTCGGAAGTGAGGCGGTAAGCTTGCACTATGGGGCCAAGGGATGAGCCTGGACCCTTTGGTGAGGCCACCCGGAAACCGATACAATTCTTAACCCTGAGGGGCCGATGAGGGGCTTGGCGCCTCGGGGTTGGGTCCGACCAGTAGGACGGTCCCCATGAATCAGCGTTTTCTCGACTTCGAGCAACCCATTGCTGAGCTGGAAGCGAAGATCGAGGAGTTGCGCTACG
The DNA here is from genome assembly GCA_964452535.1 of uncultured Gammaproteobacteria bacterium. Taxonomy (GTDB): domain Bacteria; phylum Pseudomonadota; class Gammaproteobacteria; order Thiohalorhabdales; family Thiohalorhabdaceae; genus Thiohalorhabdus. The sequence continues at coordinate 3,262 of CAYVMM010000122.1, forward strand.
TCACCGATGAGCCCGATCTCAATATCGGCGAGGAGATCGAGCGACTCGAGCGCAAGAATCGACGCCAGACCGAAAAGATCTACGGCAACCTCACACCCTGGCAAGTTTCCCAGGTGGCCCGCCATCCCCGGCGACCCTTCACCTTGGATTACCTGGATAAGGCCTTTTCCAGATTCCGCGAGCTGCGCGGGGACCGTGCATTCGGCGACGACCCGGCCATTGTGGGAGGGTTAGCTCGCTTGGAAGATCGCCCAGTAATGGTGATCGGGCATCAAAAGGGCCGAGATACCAAAGAGAAGCTCCATCGCAATTTTGGGATGCCCCATCCGGAGGGGTATCGTAAGGCCCTTCGGCTGATGCGGATGGCAGAGAAGTTTGGTCTCCCCGTGCTGACCTTCATCGATACCCCCGGTGCCTATCCCGGCGTGGGTGCCGAAAAGCGCGGGCAGAGTGAAGCCATTGCCCGTAACCTCTGGGAAATGGCCCGATTGCGGACCCCCATCCTGGTTTCGATCATCGGCGAAGGGGGCAGCGGTGGCGCCCTGGGGGTTGGGGTTGGTGATCATGTCCTGATCCTACAGTACAGCACCTACTCCGTGATTAGCCCCGAGGGGTGTGCCTCCATTTTGTGGAAGGACAGCTCCCGGGCAGAAGAGGCGGCCGAGGCGTTGGGGATTACTGCCGATCGGATCCACAAGCTCGGCCTAGTGGATGAAGTGGTAGAGGAGCCTTTGGGCGGAGCCCATCGAGATCCTGACGAGATGGCTAGCCGGCTACGACAAGTGCTGATAGGACACCTCGATCGCTTGACGCAAATCCCCATCGAAGAGCTCTTGGCGGAGCGCTATCGGCGCCTGGCTTCGGTTGGCTCTTTCGATGAAGGGGGATGAAGGCAGGAGGGTGGGGTTTTCCTTCGCCGGGAGCTTACGATGTTGCCGCGCTATCCCTTGCGGGATCGCTTACTGACCCAATTGGATGAGCACCTACGGTGCGATCTTCGGATTCCGAAAGGCGCCAAGCTGCGGGTAGCTTTCAGTGGGGGAACCGATTCCACCGCCTTGCTGATTGGGGCAGCAGCCCTGGCACCGATCCGTGGCTACGTGGTGGAGGCCGCCCATGTCCATCACGGATGGCAGGTCGAAGCCGATGAGTGGGAGACGGCTTGCCGGGTTTCCTGTGCTCGCCTCGGTGTCCCCCTGCAGCTCCTCTGCTGGCATCCCCGATCCCGGACCGGAGAGAGCCTGGAGGCATCCGCCC